>JAILNN010000189.1 GCA_024691565.1 Lachnospiraceae bacterium
GTTGTTCTCTTTGATAAATTTATATACCGCAAAACTTACTCCACTATATTTATTATTACCATAATCGTGAACAACTATATATCCACCTTTTACCATTCTTGGCCACAAATATTCTAAGGCTTCTGCAGTAGGTAAACTTAAATCAAAATCAACTGATGCAAAACAAAAGTTTCTACTGCTATCTGAACTAATTAACGAATTAGGAAAATAACCTTCTCTCAACTCAACTCTTTTAAGAGGTAAACCTACATTGGCTATCTTATCCAAAACAATATCTACACTTGTATTACTAAAGTCCTCTATCTTACCAGATATGTAACCTTTTTCTACATCATTTGCAACCTCTGTTGGTTTAAATCCATTAAATGTATCTACAAGAATATATCTCTTATCTGTGTTTTTAATCTTATCAGCAATTAACTGAGATAATCTTCCTCTATATACACCTAACTCTATCACATCTCCACCTAAGAATTTAACTTCATCTAAAATCTTGTCTATCTGAGAAAATCTAACAAAATCAGCTGAGTTAAAAATCAAATCTGATTGTGGCCTTCCCTCATTTACATACCAGAAATTCTTTAAAATCTTTGGCATAATAAGTGTTCTAATTTTTCTTTTTAACATACTATATCTCCTATACAATTAGTGGGAGGCTTTCGCCTCCCAACCATTTTATGGATTTTTTGTATTATAATTCTCCACTCTTTTTCTAACTGTAGCCATCTTATCAATAATGGCCATTTCTAACTCTCCAGCATCAATACCTGAATACATACAAACATTCATAAGAACGATAAAGCAATCGGCCAATTCACCGACCTTAGCATCCTTATCGTATTTGTCTGCTCTAAAGTTTTTCCAACGCTTATCAGCATCTAACACTTCACCAATCTCAGATACCAAGTGCTGAATATGGTATGATGATAATGCTGGTGAATCAACAGGTAAGCCGCCTACAATAACCTCATCAATTAAGCCTTGATTGACGTAACCATTGTACATACCCTGCTTGAACATCTCCCTTTGGATTTCTCCCTGACGTTCAAATAATACATCCAAACCTTTACTCATCATCATCCTCCCACTCATCATCTTCGCCATCTTCATCATCGTCCCAGTCAGCTTCAGCTTCATCGGCTTCCTTTAAGATGTTAACATAGTACTTAGCTGATTTTTTAGGAGCAGCATCAAGCTTACGCTTCTTACAAAGATTAAACAACTCCTTAGGACTCATATCTTCATACTCATTCTCATTGTCATCATCCTCGTCCCCGTCGAAGTCTTCGTCTGAGTAATCATCATCCTCGTCCTCATCATCATCGTAGTTTTTCTTTGTCTTTGTTTTACCACCTGTTTTCTTAGGTGCTTTATTCTTACGTGGTGCCTCATCGTCATCGTCGTCATCATCACCACTATTCTCTGCAGGCCAAGCCTTATCAATCATCTTTAATAATGCCTGCTCTGAGAATGGTTTAGCCTTCTGATTTCTGAACTTAGCCTTATCCATTGGTACAACTGAAAAACTCTTATTCTGCTGCTTACCTGATACCGAGATAACATAATCTCTATCAGTTAAGGTACCATAGGTTTCATACAGTGCTACCAATGCTGGAATTGGAGAACAGTTATTTACAGGGAACATAAATACCTGAACCTCATTTGTTTCATAATTCCAAACAGACCAAGCATACTGACTTCTTGTTCTTAGGCTATCATCCCCACAATAAGGACAGTCCTTTCCGAAATGTTCCTGACATGGTACATTGATTCCCTGCTCATAACTATCGTGGAATGTAATTTCTAAGCCTTCATCCATATCACATAAGAAACGAACTCGTGTCTTCTGTCCTTCTCTAAAGTAAATAAATTTTCCTTTGCTCTGTCCTGACTTCTTTGCGTCTTTTTTAATGTTATCTAACAGTCCCATTTTATTCTTACCCTTTCTCTTGAATAAACTTTAATTTTTTTATAGTTCTTCCATAACACTTATTCAACTGAACTTCATTCATTTCTCCTGGGTCTTTTATTCCTTTTAAATACTGAAACCTTACCACTTTAAATTCAGTTGTTTTTAAGAACTTAGTGCCTTTCTTACCAGCACTATCATTATCTAAAGCACTGATAATATACTTAACACCTCTGTCCTTTAATTTCTTCTGCTGCTCATCAGACATTTTCCAACCAAGGATAGCAACTACGTTATCAGGTTCTACATCAGATTCTATAAACCTTAATCTATCCATAAAACCTTCAACTACTATTACATAGTCTTTTGAACCATAATCACCACATAAAGTATTAGACCTACTAAATCCTTTGTTATAAAGGTATTTACGAAAGGCCTCCACTTCTTTATCTGTGGTTCTACAAACCCAACCTTTAAATTTTCCATTATCTAACAGTGGAAATATTATCTGATATTGTTTGTTATATGTCACCTTGGCTTTAACTTTATTTAGAGTACCAGGAGAATATCCCCTTTTACTCATATAAGACCGAGAATGATTTACCTCCTCAGTCTCACTAGGAGCTCGCCAGTCGACTTTACTTAAACAATGATAATAGTCATAGGCCTCAATATATAAGGCCTTTTTATTTGGACGTTTGAATCTTTTGATGGCTCTTGATATTTTAATATCAGAACACTTTTTAGATTTTAATATCTTGTTGAATTTCATAGCAGATTCTAAGTCATTCAACTTATGATACTTCCATTCCATTTCTGAAACGAATTTTCTAGCATCTCCGGATTTACCACAACCAAAGCAATACCATCTGCCTTCAGTTAAATCTATTATAACTGACGGATTCACATCATTGTGAAAAGGACAAACAATCTTTTGAACAGCTCTGTCTACTGTTGGTATTAAATTATAATACCACAATACCTTTGCTAATTCTTTTCCTTTGTTCATACCTATTCTACTTTTCTGTTAGCTTGTAATACTGAGTTTTAATTCTTGAATTTGAACACTCAATAATTTCATCAGTATCTACTTCTCCCAATTCAACCAACTTTTCTAAAGCTGCTTCGTCAACCGTTTCTGATACGTCGACATACTTAATGAATTCTTTCCACTCTACACCAGACTCCTTTAAGAAACCAAGAAGTCCAGGCCAGTTATTTACCTGATAATGTTTTCTAATAACAGACTTTTGCTGTTTCTTATTCAACACATCTTTTAATTTATTTGTGTTAAATGTAACTTCAACCTGTGATATTCTTTGACAGACAACTTTCTTTACTCCTTTAACTTCTGCTCTTAAATCTACAGTAAACTTATTGTCATCATCTGATACCAAATCAAAGTATTTATCCATTTCCTGTTTGAAGTCAAATTTTTCTTCATTGAAACTTCTTTGTGTTGTTTCAAACGTTCTCTTTGACTCCCAATAGAACTTAATTCTATCAGAGATATAGTTTAACAACTTCTCTCTATTCTTTTGTTTTGTGCTCTCACCTTTTTTAGGCATTTAACTATTCCTCCTTTAAGGTTTGCTCACCTCTTAATAACTGGAAGATTCCTTTTGGCCATCTCTTGTTTGTTCTTACCCATAAGACATCATCAAACGATACCTTATACTTAGCACCATACTGTGTCTCAAGCAAGAACCTACGCTTTGAAGTAGAACGCTTCATAATCATAGCTGATTTAACTTTACCAGTATCTGTCTTAAAGGCTACCAGTACACCAACCTTGGCATCATCAATATACTTACGTTTTTTAGCAGCCCTTTCCTCATCTGTGAGGTTTTTCTTTTCCTTTAATTTCTTTGCCTCAGATACTACTGAGG
>JAILNN010000190.1 GCA_024691565.1 Lachnospiraceae bacterium
CCAGCAAAGTCATCTGGAACCGTCTGAATCAGAATTAATTTATTAATCGCAACAGTCTGCTTAACAAGCCTTTTTAAAGTGTTTTTAAACTCATCTCCAGGTTTATAAACCGGAATAATAACATCTACTTTTTTCAAAATATTATCTCCATTTCCATCAAAACATTTGCCAAAAATCTCCAAAAATCAAAGCCATTTTTAATCAAAACTCCAACTAAAAATTTTCAAAATCCAAAGCCAATTTTACCCAAAACACCGACTAAAAATCTCCAAAAATCTATAATCAATTAAGCCTAAAAATCATCAATTGCCCATCAAATTCTCGGCTACCTTGACTGCCTCCTGGGCGTCTTCAGAATATCCATCTGCTCCAATTTCCTTTGCAAAACTCTCAGTGATACATGCGCCACCAATCATAACCTTGCAATTCAACCCTTCTGCATGAACCAAATCGACAACCTTCTTCATTTCCATCATAGTTGTTGTCATAAGCGCCGAAAGACCGATAATATCAGCATTTTCTTCCTTCGCAGTCTTAATAATATCCTCCGCAGGAACATCCTTACCCAAATCAATAACATTAAAGCCATAATTCTTAAGCATCAATGCAACAAGGTTCTTTCCGATATCATGAATATCATGCTCGACAGTCGCAATCACAACTGTCCCCTTGCTATCTCCAGCGCCATCACCACCAAGGAACGGCTCCAAAATTTCAACAGCGCTACTCATCGCCTCTGCCGCACTAATAAGCTGTGGAAGATAATAAATTTGCTTTTCATACAGCGCGCCGACCTGTGTAATCGCCGGAATCAAACTATTATCAAGAATATCCTTAGGATTAAATCCATCTTTTTCAGTTTCCTTTTTAGTAAGCTCAACCGCTGCATCCTTCTTACCCTTAACAACCGCCGCATAAATCTCGTTATCCGCAAACTCATCAGGAATAGCACTAGAATTCTTAGGCTTAGAAACCGCACTGCCAGTACCAGCTCCAGCAGCCTTCAAAAGCTCATCCGCACTACCTTCAATAACACTGATTTTATGCTCCGTCGCACGAGTGATATATCTCTCATCGCCCTTCGGCTTATTCATAAGCAAATCAGAAGCCATCACCGCATGCATAAGAAGCTCCTGTGATGGATTTGCAATAGCCATCGTAAGTCCAGTCATAATAGCCATCGCCATGAAATTACTATTTACATACATTCTGTCAGGAAGTCCAAATGAAATATTTGAAAGTCCGCATGCAGTCGCAATTCCAAGGCCATTCTTCGCATAATTAATGGTTTCAAGCGTTTCAATCGCCGCACGAGGCTGTGCACCAATTGTCGCAACAAGACCATCAATAATAATATCATCCTTAGAAAGCCCATATTTCTTAGCTTCCGCTAATATAGTATCAATATTTTCCTTCTTCTCATTCAAATCCTTTGGAAGTCCCTCTGAATTAAGTGGAAGCAAAATAAACATAGCACCATATTTCTTTGCAGCCGGAAGAAGTCTCTCGCACTTTCCATCCTCCAAAGAAATCGAATTTATAAGCGCTCTACCAGGGTAAAGCCTAAGCGCAGCCTCCAAAACATCCATATTACTAGAATCCAGAGAAAGTGGCGCATCCACAAGCGTTGTAAGCTCATTAATGCACTTAATCATCATTTCCTTCTCATCAATTCCGTTGGTACCCATATTAACATCCAAAATATCAGCACCGTTGAGAACTTGGGATTCCGCCATTTCGCCAACAAGATTAAGCTTACCCGCTCTAAGTTCCTCCTGAAGTTTCTTCTTTCCTGTCGGATTAATTCTCTCACCAATAATCATGAACCTTCCATCTAAATCAATCGGAAGAACATTTCTCTCGGTCGAAAGTGCCCTTTTTACGACCTTTCCAACCCTCTCCTTCCATGAAAGATTTGTAAGTTCACCAGAAACCTTCTCATACAACTTTTCAATATGTAAAGGTGTCGTACCACAACATCCACCAATAATATCGGCTCCCGCCATAACAATCTCATACATCTCATCAGCAAAGATTTCAGGTGTCATAGGGTAAACCGTCTCACCATTAACAAGCTCAGGCATACCAGCATTAGGCTTAACAACAATCGGAACATCCGTATATTCCGCCATCTGCTTAACCCAAGGAACCATCTTAGAAGGACCTGTAGAACAATTCATACCAACCGCATCAACACCCATAGCAGACATAACGAGTGCCGCTGTCTCAGGATTTGTACCAAAAAGTGCCCTTCCATCTTCATTAAATGTAAGTGTAACCATGACAGGTAGCTCACAAACTTCATGAACCGCAATCACAGCCGCTCTACACTCCTGAAGACTCATCATCGTCTCAACAACAATCAAATCAGCACCGGCATCACATAAAACCTTCGCCTGCTCTTTATAAACCTCGATAAGCTCCTCAAAAGGCATGTTTCCAACAGGCTCAACCTGACGACCAGTCATTGTAAGATCACCAGCAACCAAAATCTCTCTATAAGGAATCTTATTAGAAGCACCGTTTTTACCGTCTGCACCAGCAGTCTCACCCAAAGCGCTATCTCCATTTGAAGCACCGTTTTCTTCCCAAAACTCTTTAATCGCACTCTTGCTAAGTTTGATAAGTCCCTCATTAATCTCCTTAAGTTCACCCTCAAGTCCATATTCCGCAAGTTTAATACGATTTCCTGTAAATGTAGGCGCATAAAGAATATCTGTCCCCGCAGCAATATACTCCTTCTGAAGCTGCTTCATAACATCTGCATTCTCAAGAATCCACTTCTCCGGACACACCCCCTCAGGTAACCCTCTCTTCTGAAGGTTAGAACCAGTCGCACCATCCAAAAATAATTTTCTTTCACTAACTAATTTTTTAAACTCTTCTCTCTTCATAACATATTTCCCTACTTTTTAATTTTTTTCATACTCTGCGTAAACTTTCTACAAAACTCCATCCAATTCACAAAACTCTGCCTATCTAAAAGTCAATTTCATCTGCAAAACTCTGTCTATCTAAAGGTCAATTTCATCTGCAAAACCTAGTCCATCTAAAACAAACTCATCTCTAGTCCTGCCCATAATAAGCATTCTCTCCATGTTTCCTATGATAATGCTTATCCTGTAAAAACTGCGGAGCCGGAAGAACGTTCTTATTGATTTGCTCAGTAAAGAGTGCCATCTTCGCAACCTCCTCTAAAACCACCGCATTATGCACAGCTTCCAAGGCATCCTTTCCCCACGTAAACGGACCATGATTCTTGCAAAGCACTGCTGGAACGGCCTCATAATCATAATTTTTAAACTCTTTAACAATCAAAAGACCCGTATTCTTCTCATAATCCTCCTCAATCTCCTTTTTACTAAGACAAGGAGCGCAAGGAACTGGTCCATATATATAATCCGCATGTGTCGTTCCATAACATGGAATCCCCCTTCCTGACTGTGCCCAAGAAGTCGCATATGTCGAATGTGTATGAACCACACCGCCAATTTTTTCAAAAGCCTTATATAATTCAAGATGAGTAGGCATATCAGAAGAAGGCTTCAAATCACCTTCAACGACATTACCGTCCATATCAACAACAACCATCATCTCCGGCGTAAGCTTCTCATACTCCACTCCGCTCGGTTTGATAACGAATAAATTCGAATTCCTGTCAATCTCACTAACATTACCCCAAGTAAAGGTAACAAGTCCATGCTTGGGCAAAAGTATATTTGCCTCATAAACCCTTTTCTTAAGTTCCTCTAACATCAAAACCTCCAAAAAACATTTGAAACTCATGCATGTTTTTTGGCTCTTCAGGCATCAAAACCTCCAAAAAACACTCGCATCATTTACTCTATTTGAGACTTTCTCTCATAGATTTCTACATTATATCACACACTTACATAAAACGCTCATAAAATTTATAAACACCTGTATAATTCTAAAAAAAAGAACATGCTTCAATATCCGAAACATGCTCTTTTGATATAAATTCTTATGTCATGAGATTGTTACTAACTATACTTAATACGCTTCATAACCTATATATTATAGTAGATTACTTAACATATTCAAACTGACTTAACATATTCAAACTGACTTAAATAATTACTAGTTAACCCAAGGTGTACCATCAGCCTTTGTGAATGTACCACGACAAACATTAACCACATCAACAATCCAGCCGATACCAAAACATCCACCAGTAAGAAGCCAAAGAATACCTGTGCCAATCTTACCTGCCATAAAACGGTGAACTCCAAGTTCACCAACAAAAATTGTAATTAAAATAGCTGCTGTCTTATCCATTTTTCATTCCTCCTTAATAATTAAAAAGTATAATTTTATTATTCGTGGCTTTTCTCCCAACCACGGTTTTAAATATATCATTACGCTTTTAAAAAGTATAGTACCCTTTTGGGTACCTTGTCTGTTTTTTGCCAATAATCAATCAAGATGTGACCAAAAGACACTATTACTCAAATGCACTCTAAATGTGACCAAAAGACACTATTACTCAAATGCACTCTTCAAGCCTCCTAACTGCCTCTTCAATCTTCTCCTCAGGAATCGAAGAATAATTTATAACAAGCGTAATCACATTCCTACTAGAAACGCCCTCTCTCACCTTTTTATAAACCTTAACTCCAATTCCTTTCTTTTCTGCACTTTTCAAAAACTCCCCTTCCGTCTTTTTAGTCGAAATCGTAAGCAAAAAATGAAGCCCAGCATCCTCCTCAGCAATATGAATATACTTCGATTTCTTCCCCTTTTGTAGCTTCGACAAAATCAAATTTCTCTTCCTTCGATATGCAGTTCTCTGCCGATTTATATGCTTCTCCAAGTGCCCCTCCTTAATAAATGCCGCAAGCGTATACTGCTCAAATGTCGACACTGTATTCGCATAAAAATCTAATTTCTCAGAAAAAATCTTAACCAAATGAATAGGCAACACCATATAACTAATTCTAATTGTAGAAGCAAGGCTCTTTGTAAAAGTATTCATATAAATAATCTTTTCATGAATATCCATCGAG
>JAILNN010000217.1 GCA_024691565.1 Lachnospiraceae bacterium
TATGTGCGTGTTATGGCCGAAATTGCTTTCTATAGTGAAAATGATGTTAGTTTAAGGAAAATATCAACCGAAATGCATACTATGCTAGTTGAAAGTAAAAGAATAGAAGAGTTAGAGAATGAAGGTAAAATTCAAGTGAATTTACCGGTTATTATTGTTTTTTGGAAATATGGATCATATTTAGCAAATATCAATAATTACAGGGAAGCGTTAAAGTTCTATGATTGTGCTTTGAAGATTTTAGATAATACTAAAGATTTTACGTTTATTGTTATAAAACTTGCTATTTTAATGGAGGCTCAGTGGTGTTTATATCAAATCGAAACGATGGGAAGGGATATAGTAAACAAATTAGAAAAGTATAATCAGAATACTATTAATACAATTAATGAATTGGGTAGATCTATTCAGTCGTCTGATCGAAAAGATGCTGATGTAAAAAGAATATATAGCGAATTTACTAGATTTGGAAAATTACGTGCTAATACGGAATATGATAAATCTATTATTTCTAAAGAATTATTATGTGCAAGTAGGAGTATAAGATATTAAATATTATTATTTCGTCTTATGGTTGATACCAAGAAAAGAAGTCTTAAAATGAGGCTTCTTTTTTTTGATTATTTGTGTCATGTTAAAAAATCATATGAGTAGATATAATGTCATTGTCAGCTGAGTCGCGACATGAGGATTGATTAAATAGATAAAAGTAAAGGAGATAATAATTATGAAGAAATATTTTGATTTATTAACAACAAAGACAAAGATTAAATGTTTAATTGTAATTGCTCTTGCAGTGGTTAGTTCGGTGTTGGCTTCAATATGGCCTGTAAAACTTGGAGAGTTATACACTAATATTTCAAATGGTAACATATCAACAGTTTCAAAAGGTGTGATTGCACTTGTAGCGTTCGGAGCAGTGTATTTATTATCTGAAGGAATTACTATTTTTAGAAGAATAATGATTGATTACATTATTTCAACTCATGAAGCTGAACTTAGAGTGAACAGCATAGGAAAACTTTTAAAAATGCCTGTAAAATACACTCATGGTAATTTAAGCGGGGAGACAACAGCAAAGCTTAATCAAGGAATAGCAGGTCTTAGTCAATTAATAAGAATTATGTGTAATGAGGTAGTTGCAACTTTGTTAACAGCGTGCTTTACATTAGTTCAGGTTCTTTTAAACGCTCCAACTGTTATGGCAATAATAATGATTGCATATTTATTTATAACAATTATATTCTCTGTTAACCAGATTAAGTCACAGAATGGTGTGAGGGAAAACATAATTAAGAAAAAGAGCGGATTAGATGGAGAAATATGTCAGTCTATTTCTAACTTGGAAATGATCCGTAGTCTTGGTGCTGAAGGATATGAAAAAGAAAGACTCAAACCAATTATTTTCAAGATTTGTAAAATTGAGAATAATCATCATCTCTATATGAGTACATTTGACAGTATTAAACAAGCTTGTAAGATTATTTTTCAAATTATAATTCTTGGAGTTTCAATTGTGTTGATTTCTAAAAATCAGATGTCAGCCGGAGCAGTTATTACTGTATCATTATTATTTCAACAATTAGTAAAACCTGTTGATGATGTATATAGATTTATGGACGATACTGCTTCTTCTGGGGTTAAAGCAAAGATATTAACCGAGATTAATAGCATAGGAATGGATTCTATATATGAGATCGAATCGACACAAGCTGGAATGATTGAATCGGACATTGTACTCAAAAACGTTGCTGTTACTACACCAGATGGAGAGAAGGTGCTTGCCAAGTATAATGATATTACTATTCCATTTGGTAAAAAAGTAGCGTTGAAGGGGGCTAATGGTTGTGGGAAAACAACACTTATTAGGTGCTTAAATAGATATTACCCACATGTATCAGGGGATATTACTTTATTTGGAAAGAAACAAGAGGAATATAGTCAGAAGGAACTTACAAATATTTTATATTATAGTCCTCAAGTAAGCTTTTTTGTTGCTGGTTCAATTCGGGACAATCTATTATATGGATTAGAAGATGTGTGTGACGAGGAGTTGATATACGCCCTTGGTCAGGTTAAATTATACGGAAATTATGAGGGTGTGATAGCAGAAACAGGGAAAGAGGCTCTTGAGTTTGTTATTAGTGAGGGAGCGAAGGAATTATCCGGTGGTATGCGTCAAAGACTTGCATTAGCAAGAGCGTTTCTACATAAACCTAAACTGTTTGTTTTTGATGAGATAACGGCCAACTTAGATGAAAAGGCAACGAATTATGTACTTAGTAATATCGAAAACTATGCAAAAAGTATAAATGCTGGAATTGTGTATATTTCACATGAAAGTAATGTTGTAAATAGGTGTGACCTAGTTATTCAATTGGATAATGTTACACGTTTTGATGATGCAGCAATTACTGCAGCCTAGATTGAATGAGATTATAACCCATTCATTAAGGCTCCAACAATATAAACAATATAAGGAGAACAAAATTATGAGAAAAAATGACTTTAGTAACGATGAAAAATTTAATAATAAGGAGAGAAGAATTATGAGAGAAAATTTTGAAAATCAAAAACTTGATGAGTTCGATGAAGATTATTTTATGACAAAAGAGGAATGGCTTGATCATCCAATTCCACCAGAGTTTAATGGACCAAGACATGAACATTTGATGTCTTCTGAATTACTTGGACCAGGATTTGGACATCCAATGCCACCAGAATTAATGGGACCAAGACACGAACATTTAATGCCTCCAGAACCAATAGGATTGGGAATTGGTGCCCCTGTACCTCCGCATTTGAAACATAATATGGTCCAGATTTTATTTGATACTGATGCACTTGATTCATTTAAGAAAATTTTTAATAGTGAAGATGAGGCATATGCAGCAATGAGTATAATTAACAATGCTCCACCAGAATTTAAGATACTTGCTATTCAACTATTTAAACTAATTGGAGTTAACTTGAAAGTAATTTTTCAAGAGTCCCCATATAATCGAAATCAAATTAGTGCTCAATGGGATTCTCCTTTTCTAGGTGGTGAGGTAGGGGATATTTATAATAAAACCTACGGTAATGAAGGAAAAAGTTATGCTAAAGTACTTAATACTTCTCCTGTTGATCATTCGGTGATTTCAAGATTAATTTTATATATTCAAAATGAAATCAATGGGAGGGATAAATAATGGATGTGCTTAAGATTAATCGCGAGATTGGGCTATTTTTGGCGTGCGAAAACATTGCAAAGGTTCTTAACAGTAGTGAGGTTGTTAATAAGGTTGGGGCTGAAATGCCCCTTCCAAAAGACAATTTAACTCAGAATGTTGGGAAGATTACAGATTGGTTGAGTGGTTTTAACAAATCAAAATATATGTTTTTAAACCCAGAAATAGCATTGATTGAGAGGTTTACAAACTCTCAAAGTACTGAAGCAATTATTGTTGAGCCTTGTGATATGGATGATGAAATAAGGACTCGATTGAAGGATAATTTACCTCAAAATGTTAAAGTTACAATATTGCAGGAGCCATTTTTCCCTAAAAGGTTCCGTCCTGATAATGGTATTATTGTTGTTACGGGATATCTTGCTGGCAACAAAACGATGGTACTTCCAGAGACTTTAAGGATGATAAATCACTATAAAAATTTTTGGGGGAAGATTGTGTTTGTGCCCTACGTAGTTGTTAATGATTATATAAGATGTGGAGAGTGGATGGAAGTTAGTTCTTCTATTTTTAATGAGATATGGAGGTAGTATATGACTGGTATAGTTAAGATATATGGTGATGCTAAAGTAGGAAAAGATACTAATGAGATTTTTTGTCCGGTTTTAAAGAGCTTAAGTAAGAATGGTTCTTATTTACTTATAGCGACCTTATTTGTGTTTGGGACATTACTTGGAGTAATAAAAGGTATTTCTGTTAAACAAGTAATGTCGAATTATTCATACGATGTTTTGGTGATTTTAATTGTTATGGAATTGTTTACTAATTTAATTGCTGAAACTGGAATTATGCAACTTCTTGCAATCAAAATTGCAGCATTGTCCAAAGGGCGTAAAAGGATATGTCTAGCATTATTTGGTGCCTTGATGTTTTTAATATCATCATGTCTTAACAACATTACCGCGGTTATGATTATATTACCTATTGTGTTTGTACTGCTAAAAACACTAGAGGTAGATAAAAAATACATTTGTGTTTTTTTTGCTACACTTCTTGCATTAAGTAATACGGGTGGCGCAGCAAGTCCTGTTGGAGATTTCCCTGCAATTGTAATAATGACAAGTGGAATTACAACATTTTTAAGTTATTTAACACACGCATTTCCTTTGTTCTTAATCACGTCGTTGGCACTAATATTCATTTGGACAAGAATTGTAAAAAAGGAAAATGATGACGACGGCATACGTATTTTAACAATAATGAATTTAAAAAGTCGATACAAACACATCGGCATTCGATTTGATGTATTAAAGTGGCTGATATTCATTTTTTTTGGCATGTTTATTGCTTGGAGTATTATTCCGCAGGAGATTATACCACCAGAAATTATAGCTATATTGGGGTATGTAATAAGTATGGTAATCTCTTCTATAAAGAGAATTAAAGTAAATCAAAAAATTGATTTGAAGTCAGTATTAACAATTGCATCATTTCTCTTTTTTGCAGAAATTGTTAGTGAAACAGGAATTCTTAAAGTGCTAGCATCTTATATGCAAGACAATATAAATGATCCTAAGTTGCTGGTTATGTTAATTATGGTTATAACATCTCTTGTTTCTGGGTTGTTTTCAGCAGGTCCAGCAGCTGCGGCAATGATGCCTGTTATAATTCAGATTTGTCAAGGTCCACTCAGCCAACAATCAGACTGGATTGCAGTTGCATATGCAGCATCAATTTGTGCAGGTAGTTCATTATTTATGTGGTCAGCTACGGCAGGGTTTATCTTATCTGGAAATGTAAATGATGCTAGAATAACCGATTATAACGAAAAACAGCTAAATTGGGGAGTATCTCAGTACATGAAGTATGGAGTTATAAACTATTTGATACAAATTTCCATAGCGTTGATAGCGATATGGATTATCCTGTGATAATTATTGTATGCTTCATATTCTTATCAGTCTTTTAAAAATATAGAAGGAGGCTAATGCCATGAGAAAAATTACAACAAATAAGAAACTTTTAATAAATGCTGTCATCAATGAAAGCGATAGAAATAAAATTGATTTTTTCCTGTCAAATAGTAATGAAACAAAACTTTATCTTTGCACGAGAAAATTTAATAACATGTGTTACAGAATGTGTGCAACTAAGATTCCGCTTGATGAGTTCTTGTATGAAAAAAGATTTAAACATAAATCAAAGAATGATATTAAAGAATATTTTAAAACCGTAGAGTACATTAAGAGGATTCTACCTGATGTTTTTAGGTTTTATGATTTGAATGAGATGGTAGCATGATAGTGCAAATCATAAAATGGGATTATTTTTGACGTTATCTCTAAGCTAATATGGTCGACATTTATTTGATTTTGTGGTATAATTATTGAAATTCAAATGTACGGTTAAGGTTATATTATAGTTAAATATAGGAGGATTTTGTCATGAAAATATCTAAAGTAAATAATTTAAGAACTGCAGTCACATTATCTAAACCAGCTAGTAAGAATAAAAAAAACATGAAAAAAGATTCTATTAACGGAATTTTGTACAAATATCCAGTTGATTATGCTGGAAAAAGTGAAGATTTGGAACGTCATGTAAAGGATAGAATTAACTCCGCTAAGAAACTGTTTAAAGTAATTCCTAATAGTAAAAGCTTTAGATTAAATAAAGATGATGAAGATAATAAGGTTATAGTAAAACTAGCCAGAATTATAGCTGAAGATTTTAATGAGTTTATGAATGATATAATTACCAAGTTCATAGCTAATGATCGAGGTGGTAGGGATAAAGATTCTATAGATAGACTTATTTCTAGTTTTAAAAATAGTAAAGTACCTGAGTTAAAGAATAGTCGTTATTCGATAATTCATTCAGAGTTGAATTCTAAAAAAACTGATGTAATTGATTTTCAGCAGGAAAGTAATTATATAAATGCTGCTTTCCGCCTCATAGTTCCGAATGGATTTAAGAAGAGTATTGGTAATAAGGTAAATATAGATTTTGTTATGAAATTTTTTGATTATCTTTATGGTAAAAATAGGATTAATGAAAATTTTGAAATTGATTCAAATGATCTAAGGACATTTTTGGAGATAGTATGTGATGATTATTTTAAGGAAAAAGAACGTAAGAATATAGTTAAATCGATAAGAAATAAAAACATGCCTGTACAGGTAACAAATGAGGGGATTTGTGTTTCATACAATTCTTTAAGTGATGCAAATAAATCTGACTTGACTAAGTTAAATAGTTCAATAAGGTTGAATAAGAAGGAAGAAAATGATGCGTGGAATGAAATATATGATGCTTATGCAGAGATTTCTCAAGAAAAAAGAAATCAAATTCTAATTCATTTAAGGCGTCTCGTTTTATTATATTTTTATGAACTAAATGAAGCAAAAAATGACTTGAAAGATGTTTGGAAAAGTCATGAAGAGAAAAAGAAATCGGAAGAAAAGTTTATTTCTGAAGAAGTAGATACAGAAGATTGTAATAAAGTTGTGAGACTAATGAGGCAAAAAAATATGGAGCGATTTAGAGATTGTTATCATATCGTTACTGACGTAGATTTAGGATTTGATAATAAATACTGTAATTATGCCGTGCTACACTTTATTGAGTCAGATGTTGAAAGAATATACAAGGGCTTTAAGCCTGGACAAGACTTTAAATTAAAGAAAGGCTATATTTCTGAGAAGGTATGGAAAAACTTAATAAGAAGGCTTTCTGAAAAATATACAGCAATTGGAAAAGGTGTATATAATTTTATTGTAAAGGATTATTTAAATCAAGATTATATCAATATTGATTTTGCTAAACATAAACCTGAGTGGGAGAATAGGGTAACCTCTTTTGTTTATGAGCAAATAAAGGCTGAAGAAACTTTCCAAAGGGAGTTGGCAGTATACGTTGCATTCGCAGTTAATAATGTCTCTAGTGAAATTATAAAACGAGAGACAAATAGTGAAGATTTTCTATTATCAAGAAGTAAAAGTGAACTATCAAATATGGTAAAAGATGATACAGATGTATTAAGGGCAATTTTACAGTATTTTGGGGGAAAATCTACTTGGACAGATTCTAATGGAGATGAAAGTAATAGGTTTAAGTTTGAGAATTATTACCAAGCTGATGATTCTTTGGATAATCATGGGATTGGATTACTGTGGGATATAAAAACGGCATTATATGGGTTACGTAATAGTTCATTTCATTTTACAACAAACACAAATGAACAATCAAAAATAAAGCCGAGTGATATTTTTGTAGAAATGCTTAAATTTGAGTTGAGTAAATCATCAATTATAATTCGAAAAAAGTTTTATTCAAATAATTTAGATGTCTTTTATAGCTCATCTGATCTTAAATCAATAATGGACTATATGTATTCTTCTTACCACGAAAGGAATGCAATGATTCCTGCATTTAATAATGTTATGAAGAAAAAGGACTTTCATAATTCACTAGTCAAACATTCATTTATATGTACATTAGGTGAAGAAGACGTAGCAAAATGGGAGGCGGCTTTATACTATTTGTTTAAAGAGATTTATTATAATTGTTTTATACAAGACGAAAATACATTTGGACGATTTCTTAAAGTTATGGGCAAAGTTTCTGATGAAGATAAGAAGAACAAGGAAGCGTTTAGGGATTTTAGCGATAGAGTTAATGATTTGAAGAGTAATGTTCCTTCGTTGGCAGGGTTGTGTCAGGTTCTTTTGACAGATTTTAATCAACAAAATACTGGTAGATATGTTAAAACAAGTAAACAGCAAAAGAAAAATAGTGATAAATATGGGCACTACAAAATGCTTTTATACTCTTTACTACAACTTACATTTTTTGATTATTTAGAAGAAGAATCAAAAAATGATAATAGTAATGTTTTTGGCTTTTTAATGAAGAAAGTAACGTCAATTAGAGAGAAGGAAGAGTTAGATAATTTCATTCCCGACTGGAATCCAAAACTTTTTGATGGATTTACAGATGAAATTGTAAATGAGCCAGAACTACAGAGTTGGTATGTACTAGGAAAATTTATCAATACCAAACAACTTAATTTATTATCGGGATCTTTGAAGCAGTATGTTACTTATTTACAGGATATTAAGAATAGAGCTGGAAGGTATAAAGGAAAATTATTATTTGATTCAGAAGATAAAATCAGGTATTTTAATAAAGTCATAATGATGGTTGATATTTGCATTAAATTTTCTGGTAATGTTTCGAACGAACTTAATGATTATTTTGAAAGTGAGGAAAAGTATGCAGAGTATTTAAGTAATTATATTGATTACATTAATGAGAATGATATGGATAATTATGGATTGAGTTACGCAACTCAGCTAAAAACTTTTTGCTCGAAGGGTATAGAAATCGCGGTAAAAGAGGAGGATATTAGCAAGCCCGAACTAAAAAAACAAAATGTTAAAGTTGAGATTTATTATAACGAAGGTGGAAAACCAATTTTAAACAGGAATGTTGTTATATCTAAAATATTTGGTTGCTCTGAAATACTTAATGAGGTATATAAAATAAAGACTGAGGATGGGAAATATAAACATAAAGTTAGTTTGAATGAAATAAAGGATTTTTATGAAAAAAATGCATCATTAGATGAATACATTAAAACTAATAGATGTAAAACTAAGGAAGAGCAGGAGAATCTTAAAAAGTACCAAGCACAGAAAAATCATATTGAAATGCAATATCTTGTTGAAGTATCAGAAATTATTTTTGAACTATATGGACAGTTGATAAACTGGTGTTATTTACGAGAAAGAGACTTAATGTATTTTCAATTAGGTTTTCATTATACATTGTTAAAGGGAAAGAGGGGGAATATTTTTCTAGAAGGTTACGATGAAGTTGGTATTAAGGATGGAAAAATTAAAGGGCTGATTTTGTATCAGATTGTAGCATTATATACTTTTGGCAATCCTCTTTTCAAAAAATCTAACGAATCATCCGGTGAAGTTATATGGGAATTAAGTAAACAAAACGCTTCAACGGGGGGGAACATTAGTCACTTTCTTAAAATATATGATGAGGCAAATGGTAGTAAAACAGGAGAAAACATTTATCTTGCTGGACTAGAATTATTCGAGAACATAAAAGAACATGATAACATGGTTGTAGATATAAGGAATTACTTGGTTCATTTTAAGTATTTTATGAAGAGAGATGAATCTAAAAATGATAGGAGCTTGCTTGATTTATATAGCGAAATGTTTGACAGGTTTTTGGGATATGATGAGAGATATCGAAAAAATGTTATTGGAATGCTGGAAAATACATTGAAAAAGCATTTTATAATACCAAGATTTGAATTTTTAGATAACGGTGTTAAGAGAGTAGGTAAAAAAGACTCAAAGAAATGTGCAGCGATAGGTGTAGAAAGTCTTAAATCGGAAATGTTTAAGTATAGTTTAGACTCTAAAGATAATGATAATAATGAGAAACCAAAAAAGAATAAGAATAGTGGAAAGGGAAAAAAGAATATTGTATTTCTTCCTGCCAAATCTAATGATTTTCTTGAACTTGTGGCGGAGTGTTTGGTGTATAATAAGAAGATAAAGAATCCCCAAGAGTAACTTTTATAAGGAGGATTAAAAGTATGAAAGATAATGAATCTAAAGGACAGGAAATGGTTGAAACTAATCTAGAAGATTGTGTTAAAAAAGCAATTCAGTATTCAGAACATTCTGAATTTGCAAAACTATATTTGAAGGTGTATTTGAAAGAGTTACTTAATAAAAGAAATTTTTTTAAAGAGTTCAAAAAAAAGATGATGTCAAAGATTAGTGATAATAATGACTCTAAAGATAATTACTATTATTTTATATTGTCAGAAAAGACTTGGAGAAATCCTAATTTTGAATCATTAGAAATTTCTGAATTTAGAAATCTTTTAATAAAATTAAGTGATAATAAACATAATACTGAGATTAAGGCTAAATTTAAAAATC
>JAILNN010000229.1 GCA_024691565.1 Lachnospiraceae bacterium
GGTATTAGCGTTATGAATAGTCTTGAAACCACAAAACTAATTAAAGATATACCACTAAGTGATAATATGATGAAGATTTTAAAAGATAGAGTATATATATCATTTATTTTATCTATATCATTAGGAAGATATGTTTTCTGAGTAACATCATATGAATATATAGTATTAACAACTCGATTATATGCCCACCCATCTTTACTTGTAATAATATGATAATCTTTGTTAATCTTATTTAATTCTTTTATTTCATTTTCTAATTGTGAAATAATATCCTTAACTTTTTTTAACCCATTCTCTTTTATATTTGATATATATACTCTATCTTTTAAAATCTTCATCATATTATCACTTAGTGGTATATCTTTAATTAGTTTTGTGGTTTCAAGACTATTCATAACGCTAATACCTCCATTTAATAAATCTATAACTTATATTTATGAATCTCATACTTATCACTTAATTTACTGTATTCCTCATCAATTTTTCCTTCTTTATAATCTTTTTCTTTTGCGACGATATATTCAAACTCATCAGGTTTTACGAATCTAATATAAACCTTATCATCTGCATCATAGTTATCATTATCAAAATCTAATATGATACTATTCGGAACAAGAGCAATATCCATTTCATTACTGGTTGCCATTGGTAAATCTGTATAAAAGATTTCCAATACATTTCCTATATCATCACAAAAATAATTCCAAACATTATATTTAGCGCTCTTATCTATAAGCATACAAAAATGCTTTTTTCTTCTAACACCCAAATAATACTTAAATGATATCTCATCATTTTTAGTAATCTCAGATAAGATTTTCACACGATTTTCCAATAATCCAAAAGCTACACCAGTTTTTCCTGTTGGCTTTTTTAATCTTGTTAAATCAATTTGATTAGAATTAACATCAACACTGGCAACTTCAACTTTTTCTTTCTCTTCTTTAGTTTCTTTTTTATTACCTTTCTTGTCACTATCCGTCTTTTTATCTTTTAAATCATTTTTATTATCTACTTTCTTTGGTGTTAATTTTTCCTGAAAAGCAACTATATCATTGATGTTTGGTTCTAACTCTCCTTTAATAATCATAAAAGATTCAGTCGTCCCAAGTGCTGGATAAACTTTAAAACTAGTTTTTTTATCATTTTTTGAAGCGCCGGTAATGCTCTCTTCATACTTCGTTATCTTTTTTTGAAATAGTTTAGTAACCCTATGTGACCTACATGAATTACCTGCCAAAAAGATATTCAACGAATCACAATCATCGATTTTGTGAGTATCCTTATGAACCTCTTGTGCATTTTTAAATGCCTCAAAAAACTGATCAATACCGTTCTCAATTTTCTGATTTAAAATAGCATCTAAATCTTTCTCAACAACTTCTAGTTCAATTTTACTCTTCAGTTTTCCCTTATCATCAATCAAAGATAGAGTTATTTTATCCTCAATTTTTCCTTTTTCTTCCCAATAAGGACGCAATCTTTCTGATATTTGTTTTAAATTTGATTGAGCTTGTTGTGAATCATTTACCCAAGCATTGTCGCCCACTTCTTCTTTTCTACCAAATGGTCTAGAAATGTAAATATTTTCAATCATCTTATTTTGAGTTTCTATATTATGTTTAAACACCTCAAAGGCAATTTCCTCAAGAATATTCTCCCCACCAAGATACATATCTCCAGAAGCTCCAAAATGAGTTATCTGATAATCGTAGTTTCTAGAATCTTCATACTCTTCCCAAAATCCAAAATCAAAATCAGTTGTACCACCACCAAAATCAAATATGCCATACAATATTTTTTCACCATTTTCTGGATCAATATCATATTCCTGCAATGCACATAACGCATACGCTGCAGGTTCACTCATCTCATATTCGATTGAAAACTTATCCATTAACCATTTATTCTCAAGCACCTCATTCGGAATGGTCTTTTTAATACCTCTTTCAAAACTAGCTCTTATTTTTTCTTTAACATCTTTTTCATAAGTAACCGGAAAAGCTAATCTATATCTTAGATAAACTCCTTCAGTCATGTTATTAATATAACAACCAATATAATATGCATATATTTCAACCGGATCAATTTCTCCACTATTAAGTTTAAGGAATGGCTTTAATACCTCAACTTTACCATTCTTATCCTTAATTGTAATTATTCTTTCACTCTTATTACACCATTGCTTTATACTAGAAAAGAAAGAAGCAAAATCATCTCCTCTTTGATTACTATCACTATCCTTCATATCATCATAAGCCGTATGTGATACTGCTACATCATTCCATCTTGTTTTAGGACAAGTAATTTTACTACTGTAGCTATTCCAAAAACTATTTAAATCTGCGAATTCGATTACTGTAGGATTTTCATACATATCTCCAGTAATAGTTCTTTCTGATTTACCATTACCAACTTGAATTAGTCTACGATTTGAACCTGAAATCTTGGTAACAACCGTACTTTTTGTTCCAAAATCAATACCAATAATCTCATTTCTATGTTCATACGCATCAAAAGCCGGATTTCTGGCAATAAAATCACATCCTTTTACATCCATTAGATTCTTATCATCATCATTAAACCACAAATCCCAATGGCCACGATTTGTATCCACTAATCTCTTTTCATCATAAATGTCTGAATCATGACGTATATAATCACATTCTAAGAGACTTTGTTTTAACGATTCTACACATTCAAAAACATTGATATATTCATTCTCTTGTTGTCCAGATAATATTTTTCTAATAGTATCTTCTGCAAGAGAAGTATTTCCAATACTCTTTATTTCACCACTCCTTATCTTCTCTAAACACTTATCACTAATTGTAAATTCAAAAGTTGGGTTTATTAATTCGTCATTTGAATTCTTAATTTTTAGATACTTATTTTTAATAAAATCCAGTACCTCATTAAAATTCTTCCCTTCTTCACTATCATCTTTATATGGTGTAAAACCATATTTTGAATAAACTTCAAGAATAGGTGGAATAATCCTGGTTACATTATTATCTTTATCAATTTTATATTTATATACAGGGCAAACATGTAGCCAAATTGATTCTTTGAAGTCGTTATAAAGATTATTTTGCCAACTTATATCACTACCATTTTTAAAATCATATAAACATGAATTCATTGTATCTATTTTAACTTCCTCATAATAATTCTGTCCAAAAATTATTATTGATTTAGTACCATAACTATTCACATTAATGGCATTACTTTTGATTAAAACATTTTCCAGATAATACTTATTAAAATATTTATGTGCCTCATCACGATATATTCTTCTACAACTATATTCATTCCTAAAATCCTTATCATAATAATAATAATAATTACTATAGAAATTATATCTTTTTATATTCGTAGCCCTATTATAATCTGGCATAAATATACCATCTTCTGGCAAATATATAACATTTTTATTTTCTATCTTTAGAAAATGTCCCTTACACTTTTCTTCAAAATTCTTTATAACCTTTTCAATATGTTTTCTCGCAATATTTTCCCTTGTATTTTCAATAATCTCTTTAATATAAAACTCATTCTTAATTTTATCAACAGACTTGGTAGGAATTAAGCATCTTTCCTTGTATTTATCCAAATCTGTATTATTACTCACACCTAGATTTTTATTATCATTTTTTCCCTTACTGTATTTTGGATTTGTATTTGCGTTTCCCATATCCTTTCCTCCATAAGAATCAATCATTTTTCTAGTAATTCTTTCTTATTCACCTTAAATCTCAACCAACTTTAACTACTGGTTTCTGAATACTATCTCCTATTCTATATCCCTTCAACAATACGTCGACAACCTTTCCCTGAACCTTACTTCCAGAAGCTTTTGAATGGCGCCTGGAGTCAAAATCCTCTCCAATTTCAGCAGTAAGTAATTCAGCATCCGAATTATGAATCCGAAATAATTCAAAAAAGTAATTAAAAATCTCTTTTAAACTTTCTATATCATCCAAGTCAAATTCTTCCAAATTATAATTAATCTGATCCCATAAACCAGTAATACATTCCTCTTGAACACCCCATGTTAATAGTGTAATAGCATCTCCTGTTGTCTCATCCTCATCATTTAAAACCCTTGCAAGAGACTCATAAACATTAGGGCTTAATTTCGAGTATAGTTTAAATATCCTTTCTAACTCACAATAAGTCGATGTATAATAATTCACTTTACTAGTTAAATTTCTGTTTTCATCTGATAATTTCTCATTAGCACCTTGTAACGAATCATTATTCGATTTTATTTCTTCAATTATATCCTTGTCTTGTTTATTAATTGTTTGTTGAGACTTTAATTTGTTACTAAGATCGCTATTCTGACTTATTAATTCAGCATTCGAAGATTTAAGATTTTTGTTTTCTTCTAAAAGCCTATTATTGTCTCCCTGTAATTCAGAAATCTTCTCTTTTAATTTATCAGTATCGCCTTTAAAAATCCCTCCAATATTACCCTTATCTTTATCATCAACATCTTCGCTTGAGTTCTTATCCCCTTGCGTAAACTTTCTGTTAAAAAAACTATCTCCTGTTTTCTTTTCACTTTTTCCATCATTTATTATTGCTAAAATTTTTCTTTTCACTTTTTTATCATCTAAAGCACTTAAAACATTATTTATAAACTCTTTTGAACCTTCCTTCTCCATAGGGTATCTCCTTTCAAAATATCTTTTACAAAACTACTTCTATACACAATCAAAAAAGCAACATTTGCGTATTTCTCGCCTTATGTTGCTTCTACCATCTCAAAAAAAACATTATTATTTGCATACTTCACCCCAGCATGATAACCCCCACAAATATAAACATTCAAAATAAATCCAAGTAAACTAAGTTCTTGAATCATAAAAATGTCGAGTATTATATTCGTCTTAATTATATTATGCTTAGATCCGTACATTACAATCACCTCATTTCACAATTATAAAGACATATACCTTATATAAGGTATAAAAAATACAGTTGACAATAAATGTCATTAATTAACACCAGAACTATCACTTTTACTATTCCGCCAGTTTTTATATTTTCCGCTCGTTATTCTGTTATCTACCGGTTTTTCAGCATCCTCAGGGATTGCCCAAACACTCCCAAATTTATTAGCTCCACTAATCCGCCCCGTGGAACACATTTCTTGGACTCGTCTCCTGGTAACTCCCCATTTATCAGCTGCTTCCTTGATGGTCATATAACCTTCTATCATAAGCATAACCCCTTTTTACGTCTGTAAAATTACAATATCTTCACGTTCGTTAATCAATATATTTATCATTTTATTCATCCAAACTAAATTCCAATATCCGAAATTTGTCAACAAAAAATATAAGCACTATCTCGATAGGGCTTATTTGAACCTTTTTTATTTCAAATTCTTACAATACTGATTAAATTGGTAAATTACTTCTCTCATATAAAGTAAAAACATTTTACCATATTGTCTAAACACTTTGTTATGCTACAGGCATATTATTTAAACATTTTTTCAAAAACGCCTGTACCATTTCCTAGTACAGGCGTCCAAGCTCTAAAACACTTTGTCTATCCAATGCTTCCTTTTAATTCTTTAAACTTTCTATTCCTTCCTACCCTTCCTTAAACTCGATCAAGTCAAACAACAAATTATAAATTCCTTCACTCTCATAATTCCAATCAAACTGATAGAGTACATGTCCTCCTACTGGGATTCCTCCGTGTTCTCCGTCAATAAACTCATCTTTACTTGGAATTCTGCGGGCATTCTCATCGTCCCAACCCATTTTGAAGCCCTCGAACCGCTCGTCACCAGCAAATATTGAAGGATCAAATAATCTTATACTTCCACCAAATGATGTTCTTCTATGCTTGTTTTCCATCTTTGTATAATACTTATTGATAACATCATCCATCTCAGAACTTACGATATAAAGATAATAGTCAGTGGTTCTACTATATACATGGGTACTCGTCTCCACATCAATAATGTCCTCATATCTAATAATAGTTTCTTTCTTAAGCTTGTTGGATTTATCTATGAATGCTCTGTAAACATACATTGCCTCATCTGTAAAGTATGTATACACTGCATGTTCCATTCCTTGATAATCATCATAATAATTAATTGTAATAAAAAGAACATCCTCTTCCTTAATTCTTCTTCTGTTTATTGCATAAAACTCTTTAAAACGACCATCTGGATTATCTGTTCCAACCACATATTCACCTACATCTGAGTTATCTCTTGAAAGTAGGAAGTTCCTAAAATCTTCTGCCGTCTTTGAACATGTCTTCTCTTCAACAACCGCAGTATTTTCCTGAGCATATGCTTCCCAGTCATCCATCTCATCTCTCTTAAACTTAACTACTCTCATAAGAAAATTGTAAAACTTAGGCACATTTTTTAGATTCATATCATGTGTTGAGCAGCCAAACATATATGACTCATCCTGGAGTGTACAAATCTCAACATAGTCATTCTCATCACCAATTCCGTACTCACCACTTGAAGTAGAAATCTCAACTGACTTGATGTCTATATACTTATATGAAAATACATGTTTTCCATTTTCCCAGTATACGATTTTATCCTCTGTGAAGGCCATTCCAGTTCTTCCTCTTCCGCAAACAACATCTGCAAGATATGGATTTCCTTCTATTGGTACATCGTCATCATCAAATACAAGAAGTAAAATAATATCCTCTTCAAAAAGCTCACCTCTGCAGCTTGCAATCGCTGAATCCACCTGATCTTCAGGAAGTCCGCGCTTTGAAGAAAACACAAAGCGGTTAATGTTTTCCCATCTGCACTCCTGATTAATAAAACTCTTAAGTGTCTTCTTAACTGCTGGCACTTCCTTTTTTTCACTAACAACTTCCTCATCTAAAACCTTTTTGTTTTCCTTAGGCTCTAAAAATTCCTTAGGCATTGTTTTCTTAACATCTTCTCTAATATCCATGGCATTTTCCTCCTATAAATATTTGTAAATTCATTTGTTAAATAGCAACCGCTCTCAAAGTTCCAAACTCTTAATCCTATACCATTAAGTTCCTTCAAAATTCGAATTTCTAATTACATAATAAAAAGAGTAAACGACAATAACTGTCATTTACTCCTTGTTTTTAAAATATTTTTGTCATTCATTTTTAAATATTACTTTTACACTACAAGTATTTATCCAGCATCTTCTGCAATAGCTCCTTAATCTCCTCCCTAAAACTTGCAGGTTCAAGCACCTCAACAAAATCCCCTTGACTAAGTAACCACATAATGACACCCGGTCCATAAACCTCAGCATAAATCACATATCCATTTTCGTTCTTCTCAAGAACCCTTGCAGTAGGCAGTCTATCAAGAATTTCACCTAAACTGTAGCTAGTATATAAAAACTTAAATCTAAGAAGTTTACCACCATACATAAACTGAATTCTCTTCCTAAACTCACCCTCTTCAAATCGATTACCATAAATCACTCTAAATTTAGCACCCGTATCACGCCTTTTCTTAACGCGGTCAAGCCTGAAAATGCCTGGAAATTCATATTTATGATCGAATTCTCCATCTTCATTTTCCACTGATATATATGCATTTAAATAAAAATAGTATTCAGAAAAAAGAATTCCAACTGGCTCAACGAAGTACTTAACTCTATCACCATTAGCCTTTTCATAAGAAATCTCAACAACTCTACGAAGCTTGATATCCTCTCCAAAATCCCACAAAATATCCTTTAGTTCCTTTTTATGCATCGGCTCAACATAGTGATATTTTTCGTTAGAAATAAGTTCAGACACCATCTTCATATTGGAAACTGGAACACACCCTAGAAGCATCTTATCCAAAATACTATTCATTTCTTTTTTGGTAAAGGCTCGACTTTCTAGAAGCACCTTACTCACCGCCAAAATCTCTGTGTTACTCATATGATAGGCTTCCATACCAGTCATCACAAAACCTTTCTTATTGTAATCATATACAATCTCTCTGGTTTCATTTCCAGTTTCAGCCTCACTATTCTTTAAAAACACCCTTATTTCATCGATATCACGCTGAATAGTCCTCTCATCAACATTAAAACGTAAGGTCTCTTCTTCCTTGCTAATAATCTTGCCCTCACAAAGTCTTTTATAAATATCCAAAACTCTCAAAGCCTTCGTAGTAGCTGTCTTAGAATTCTTATTACCCATAGTAACCCCCATTAAAACATAAGATTAACATCATCCTTATAATAATTATCTAATTCCTAACATCCACTTCCATCCAAGCTACAAGCCTGTCCTTCAGCAATATTTAGCATCTCTTCAGATACCTTACCCTCTTCACTGCCTTCCATCAAACCAATTTTCAATGCTTCTTCATCAGTCATAGGAATTACCTCAATTCCCTTGTCAGCAAGGTATCTCTTCCAGCTTAGAAAACCAGTCCCATCTTCACCAATAATATAAGGAATTCCGATAAGTTTTCTCTGCTTAACCTTAACAAAAATCTCTTCGGTATCCCTAATCTCCAAGAACTCTTTTAAACTCTTAAGCGAGTCTGTAATATCAATAAACTCATATTTAATATCATTTTTATCAAAATTCACCTTACACTTAATACATTCCGGGCACATCTTACTTCCATATATCTTAAACATATATACCTCCTAAAAATAAAGCATATCAAAAATCTACAGACGAATCTCAACCTGAATACCTTCATCAACCAACTCTCTAAATCTCTCACCATCTTCTGGGTCTCCAACAAAACTTCCATAGTGTGTTGGAATTACGCACTTCGGATGAATCGTATTAATAAGTTTAGCTGCATCTTTGTAGTTCATCGTAAACTTGCCGCCAATAGGGATCAGCGCGACATCGCACTTAACTGCAGTTGCTTCTTTAGTTGCGTCTGTATCGCCAGAAACGTAAACTCTCTCTCCGCCAAAATCAAAAACATATCCGATCCATCCAGATAACCTTGGATGGAAAGGCTTCAAAATGTTATATGCAGGTACTGTTTCAAATTTCAAAGAATCTACTCCATCAGCTCCCGCACCGTCTGCTGAATAAGCCTTACCAGGCTCAACAAAAATTGCATTCTCTATTGGAAAACACTTCCTAAATTTCTTTTCCATACTTTTAGGAACCACAATCATCGTATCCTTATTAACCACCTCTTTAATATCTTCTGGTGAAAAATGATCATAATGGTCATGTGTTATGAATACAAAGTCTGCGTCAAACGCCTCCATTTCAATATTCAATGGATCCACATATATAACTTTTCCCTCATCAGAAACCAACCTAATACTACTCTGTGTATTTACAGAAATCTTTGCTATATCCATATCTTTCCCCTTTACTTTCTCTTTAATTCATCTTTAAACATCTTTTTAATCATAGCCTGTCCCTTAGCACTGTATAAATCCTCTTGCTTAATCTCTCCCTTATACAAAAGAACCATAAGCTGAATATAAGCTTCTCCAAGCGCCGTTGTAATAAGTGCTGCAGTTGATGCTGAAATCACTCCACCAACGCCTGTTCCAACTCCAGGAATCAACTTAACAATATTTGAAACAATTGTTCGTCCAAGAATTGTAGCGCCGCCTGATCCTAATGTAGATGAAACAATTGCTGTTATCACACTCTTATTAACTTCAAGACCGAAAATCACTGTAATTGAAGCAATCATAGCAACCTGTGTTGGCACCAGAAGGGCGGCATCAGCAAAAGGGAATGGATTAAACCCCTCACCAAAGGATGCAGCAACCGCCGTCGCAACAGCCTTCTGAGCCCTCTTTTTCTTAGCATCAAGGTTCACC
>JAILNN010000231.1 GCA_024691565.1 Lachnospiraceae bacterium
TGCTAGAAATCCTATTGCACATGGGCATGAGGAATTTATTTCTGATGATGATAAAAAAATAATTGATGTATATTGTAAGAAAATTAATGATTTGTTAACAGATATAAATATTAATAGTATAAAGTGTCCTGAATTAACAGAAAGAGAAATTATTGAACATTCATATAGATATAAGATTTATACAGAAGATGATTTGTTGAATACTAATGAAGGTTCGTTTAATGATACTTTATATTTTATTGGAAGTGAAATTGGTGCAAAAAAGAATTTAAAAGGAGAATTGTCTACAGGAGAAAGAGGGGCAATTAAAGCTTCGTATTTTGAAAATGAAGGTAGAAGAGCATCAGAATTTAAAGGAATAAAAATACCTGTTAGAATAGTAGATCAAAATCCACAAAAAAATGGGTATATTCTAGAACCATTAGTGTCACTTGATAAACTATATAATAACTATTAAATAAAGAGTTTAATTAATGTTTTATTTTACAGAGTTGTAAATTCGTGTTTAACATGATATGCAACTCTTTTTTATATAAAAAAATAACAAGCCTACCCCCTAAGAGATAAGCCTGTTACCTTTTCAAGATTTCTTAAGACGCCGATAGATAAATCTTTACCGTTGTGATTTGGAACTACTGCAAGTTCATTTACACCAACTTTTTTGTACTGATAATGTGAACCAGTCACTCGTACTAATTTCCATCCGTCTTTTTTTAAAATCTTTTCGACTTTTCTAAAGTTCATACGCGACTCCTTTCGAAATAAACAAATAGGTTGCATATGACTTATTAGTTATCTCCAAAGGAAAAACCACGAATATAAACTTTAGTTTAGCTGTTTTTATAATAACATATTAGCTTATAATTGTAAAGGTATAATAAAAAAATAGTGTAAAAAAATAAAAATTAGGTATTGACAAATATGAATACGTGTGATAATATGTGCTCGTAACGATAACACGTATTGGATACGTGTTAAAAGATAGACATATTTGTTTAGGAGTTGATATTATGAAAGAAAATTATGTATATCCTATTAGTGTAAAAAAGGTTGAAGATAATTTAGTTGAATTTACTTTAATTGATTTTCCTTATCAAGTAGGCTGTTGTGAAGATGATCCAAACGATATAATTACTTCTGCTCAAGAATTAATAGCATTAAATATTATGGATTACGAAGATAGAGGAGCGGAATTACCAAAAGCATCTTTAGATTTAAATGACGTTATGTATATACAGGTATGGTTACCATATTTTAGAAGTGCTACTAAGGTCGTTTATACAAAAAAAACAGTCACTATACCATCATGGTTAGATTTGTTGGCCAAAGAAAAAAATTTAAATTTTTCTGCTGCCATGGTTAGGGGAATTAAAGAAGAGTTAGGAATTCCATTGAAATAATTAATAATTACACTATAAAGCCAATACTACTCTATTTGTAGTATTGGCCTTTTTAATTAAAAAAACACTTTGTATCCCACTAACTCTATGGTAGAATATAAACAATGTTAACGATTGGTTTTTCTTATAGTTGGGGTGTGTTTTTCTTTGCACATATATACGGAAAGGATGAAATATGCTTATTAATTGTGATGTTACCTTGGAGAATTTTCCTAGGTTTGAGAGTGAAACTAGTGATGATGGCAGGATTCAGAGAGCGATTGAGTGCTGTGATAATGGAGTACTTTATATTCCAAAGGGTGTTTATGAGATTGAGAAAGAGATTGTTGTGAAGAACTGTTGTTCTTTGCTTTTACATAAGTCTGCGGTTTTGAAAGCTGTTAAGGAAATCCCTTTTGTGCTTTTTTATGATGCTGAGGCGTCATATCCTGATATTGTTGAGAATGATGGACATATTGTCCCTTCTAAGGATTTCGATGCTGAGGATTGGAATCTTTTTGTTAATGGAGGAGTGATTGATGGAGCGGGACTTGCAAGTTGTATGTGTCTTAATAGCTTTAAGCATTTTACCATGAGGGATGTGTCTTTTAGAAATGGTAAGAAATATGGGCTTCGTATTGAGGAAGAGGGTAGTACGTGGACTTATGAATTAGTGGCGCAGAACCTTTACTTTAAGTGTACAATGCCTGGACTTTCACCTAATGCTGGAATTAGCTCTAGAGGCGGTGACAGCCATTTTATTGATTGTATTGTTGTGGATTACACAATTGGTTTTGAAATGCTTGGAGGAGGCTCTAATCGCCTTACAAGGTGTCATGTTTGGGGTGGTCCAGTTCCTCCTGAAAGTGAGGGTGAGCTTCCTGAGATGCTTAAAGATTCAGTTAATTACTGGCTTGATTCTTATGATATTATTTTGACGGATTGCTATGCAGATACTGGTCTTACGGGCTTCTTAGTTAAACAGAATGCGAGACTTAGAGGATGCAGCTATTTTAATAATTATACATATAAGATGGATGATGTTACGGTTATTGATCATCAATCTGGCTCGCTTTTAGTGTCGGAGGGGCTTTTTAGAAAGACTAGTCCTCATGCGACTTTGTATAAGGGCGATGGAACGAATGTTCTTTGGGTTAATAACATTATTGATGGCGAGTTTGATGATGCGAAGAGAGATTTCATGGAGTAGGGATTTGACTTTGGGTAAATTTTGAAATAAGTATAAATAGACAATTTATAGAAAAGGTTAGATTGATTTAAGTGAAGCAATTTAATTGATTAACTCAATAATTGTTTTAGCTTTATCGAGCTTTAAATATCAATAAGAAAGGGAAATGGATATGGAAATTAATACAGATGACGTGGCACAGAAATGTATGCAGGCGATTAATGATAAGCTAAGGGATTTGAAGACACTTAACATTATTGTTATTGGTAAGTCTGGAGTTGGAAAGAGTACCTTGGTTAACAGCTTGTTTAGAGGGAACTTTGCTGAGGTTGGTCTTGGTAGACCAGTTACTGATAGGATTCGAAGAATCGAAAAGAAGGGTTATCCATTGGCGATTTATGATACGCCTGGGTTTGAGCTTTCTAGCGGTCAGCAACATAAGGTTAAAGATCAGATTGTGAACCTCATTAACCTTGGTATGCAGCAGAAGGATATAAATAATTCGATTCATTGCATTTGGTATTGCATTAATGTTGGTGGTAATAGAACATTTGATTCTTCGGAGATTGAGTGGATCAAGTCGTTAACTGAAAGTAATCAAATTGCTAGGATACCGATTATTGTGGTGCTTACGCAGTCTTGCCCTAAGAAGAAGGCTCTTGAAATGAAGGAGCTAGTTGAGAGGGAGAACTTGGACATTGTTAGTGTTGTACCGGTTCTTGCGCAGGATATGGAGTTTGATGATGAATATGTTGCAAAGGCATATGGACTTGATACACTTGTGGATGTTATGAGTGAAGCGTTACCTGAGGAACTTTTGGATACTTTTCAAAACATGCAGAAGGTGAACCTTGATGCTAAGAAAAAGAGGGCTCAGAAGGCTGTTGCGACGGCGGTTGCTGCATCCTTTGGTGAGGGGTTTAATCCATTCCCTTTTGCTGATGCCGCCCTTCTGGTGCCAACACAGGTTGCTATGATTGCTTC
>JAILNN010000253.1 GCA_024691565.1 Lachnospiraceae bacterium
AATAAGAAGTAATAATTACCTAAATTATGAGTTTCAATCTTTGAAATAGTTGAAGCATCTTGATGATAAATAACTGCTTCCTCTAATGCTCTTTGATAATAAACCTCAAAATCTGGTTCAGCTTTTGCAAAATCAGCACCAACAACAGCTATTTTAGCCATTGATACGATTGATAAAATAATTGTGACAACAGAATATAATAAACCGCTAACTAAATTTGAAATATAGAATCTTCTTCTACTGAAGTTTCCACAAATGCAGGCAATCGCAATAAACACAAATGCCCAAATAGCAACGTAGAAAATCATATTATTAGCTGCTTGGATATCATCCCAAATTTGGTAATAGAATGAAGCCGCTTCTTGTCTTTGTCCTGGGAAAACAACACTATTATAATATAAACATTGTCCAAAGAAGTTATTATTACCATTAGTCTTACTACCTGAGTATAGTAAATCTTTCCAACCTGATTCAGTAAAACCAAATGAAGTGATTAATAGGATACCTGATATAACAAGTAAAACTATAATAGCTATTTTTTGCAATCTTGTTTTAGAAAATATCATAAATTGCCTCCAAAAAAAAATAAATAAATATTACCGCATCCCTCCTAATGGAGAGACGCAGTAATTAAAAATGTTAAATTAATATAAACTATTTATTAGATTAAATCTAATGAAATACATTGAGTTCTATAAGACTTGATTGATACAAAGTCAACATCATTCCAAGAAGTCTTGAAAGCTTCATATGTAGAATATTGAGCTGAAATTGTATTAGAACCGTTAATAATCCATGAAACAATTGGGCAACCCTTCTTTGAAGAATCCCAAATAGTAGTCATCTTGTTAGCAGCATCACTTGTCTTTTGATCAGCAAGTTGACCAGGAGTTAGGTTGATTGTTTGTGGAACAGACATGAAGAACTTGCTTGAACCTTCGTATACACCAGTTTGAGCAAGAATCATAGCACCAGCACTAATAGCTTTCTTAATGTTAGATAAACCGTTTTGTGAAGATTCAGAAACAGTTACTTGATAATCAAGAGAGTCTTCTCTTGTATGACCAATACCTTGAGTTGAACCAACAATACATCTCATATAGTTGTTCCAGTCAAGACCTTCAGCGTTATGAAGAATATCATCCATTAATCCTTCAGTAATAATTGGAGATTCTCCACCATTTACTGTTGCAATAGCAGCCTTCTTTGCATCTGAATCTGAAGAAGTTGCTAATGACCAATACTTACCATTATCTGGACCAAAGTCTTGGATATATGCTCCTTCTTTTGTGAATAAATAATCCATTAATGCATAAGCACTTTCCTTATTGTCTGATGAAGCAGGAACTGCCCAACCACCTGACTTTAAAGCACGGTTAGATTCTGAGAAATGGAAATATCTACCCTTAAGGTTAGTTATTGGATCATTTTCAGTAGCTTGGTAATTTAAGTCCTTATCAGCTGACCACTTAACAACTGGTGGAAGAATTGGTTGTAAGTTAGACTTAGATGTTGAATTACCTACAGCATCCTTATTAAATGGAGATGATGTAGCATTGTAGTCATATAGCATAACTGTAGTACCAGTTTCGATACCTTTCTTACGCCATTCACCTTTACCAGATGCAGCACCTGATGGGTCTGAAGTATAGTTAGTTACGAATAAACCTTCTTCATATAATTGATGTAAGTAATTTAAACCTTGGTAAGTACCTTCTTGAGTTCTAGCATCTTGAAGTGTACCAGTAGCATCGATATATAACTTACCGTTTTCTGAATCCATACCTCTATATCCCCATAAAGAGATTAAGCATGTTAAGTCAATAGTTCTCTTATCTTCAGCTGAACGAGGAGCGATAGGTCTCATTTCTTGGTCTTCACCAGTTAAATATACAGGGTTAGCCTTGCAAGCACGTAATAATGCAATTAAGTCATCTGTTTTATAGCAAGCCTTTTCACCTGTGAATACTTCTGATAACTTAGTATAAATACCCTTATCAAATGCATCCTTATATTCAGCTCTTAAACCTTCTTTTAAAGCTGCAACTAATTCAGCACCATTCTTAGTACCTGCTTGTTTAGCAACTGGGTTATTAGCAGTTGAGAAATGAGCAGTAAATGAAGTCTTCTTACCATCATTACCAACTACATCAAGAACTTGATCACCATCTGTAACTGTAGCAGTATAAACTGAAGTAACTGCACGAGCAGCATTAGTGTCATATTCACCATCTTTGTCTAATAACTTAGCAACATATTCAACATTGAATAATTGCATCTTTTCGATTGAGTTTAAACCATCGAAGTAAGGAGTGAAATAAACTTCACCATCAGTATACTTCATTGATTTCCAAATTGCAGGATTGTTTTCTACCCATTCAGCAAAATG
>JAILNN010000070.1 GCA_024691565.1 Lachnospiraceae bacterium
TATCAATATACCTATGATATCTCACTTGAGAATAAAACCTATATAATATATTAACTAGATTTCTGCTACTTTTATCAAGTTTAATTACTCCCTTTGTTTCAAGATAAGAAACTAAAGCAATATGATTATGACTATATAATAATTTATCCGTTCTCTTGTTTTCGGAGTTCTTATCAGTATACACAACTAACTCAATTAATATTTTTAATAATCGTTCTATTCCTTGGGCCGCTTGATAAAACGATGTGAAAACATAATCTACTAAAACACTTGTGTTATTCTTTGTTAAATGCACTTTATTAATATCTTCTATAGCTTTCCAAATATTAACTCCAGCAATCTCTACCTCTTTAACAAGAGCCATATTCATTTTATTTATATTTCTAGATGAGTCGTTCTTACCATCTACATATTTTATTTGATCTGTCCGTTGAATAAATGATGACTGTCTAGTAGAAAACAAATACGAATTATTAACAAAATTTGCATCATAAGAAAACCCATCGTAATGAATTATATATCCTGCATTTATTATATTCTCCCTAAACATAAAATCATCAATACCTTCAGCAAATATAGTACATACATCTTTTTCAATGCTAAAAGACCTTATCAAACGTTTCCAAAATTGTTTTCTTTGATCATGTGATTCTATATCAATACTTGTCACGCCTAAATATGCATTGCATTCTTTTTTCATACGCTTATCTAATTTTGTTACTATATGTATTTGTATATCTTCCATTAATATAACATAAGGATAATAATAAATTTTAGTTTGCGTATTATTAATTGAACATAATTTATTATTAACAATTAATGTGTTAATATCAGAAAAAATATTATAATCAATAATATCTCCAAAGGATACAACTATTTTAAACTGATTCTCTTTGAGCTCACCTCCCTTAAAAATCATATCTATTGAAGCTGCGCCATAAATATTTGTATTAAAACCATAGCTATCAAAAATAAAGGCAACCATACATTTATCATTTGATAATATTGTTTCTTTATTCATAATCATCTCACTATCATCTCTTTTTTATTTCTTTTATAAAATCATCAATTAGTAAAGCAGTTTTAGTTTCATCATTTTTCAATCCGAAGAAATCTTGGATTTTATCCTTAAATTCATACATACTCGCTTTACAATTATCATCTCCATTTAAAACGGCCCCCATTTTTGTAGTATCCACTGGGACTTCTCTATACTTTGGATTTCCAAAAGAAAACTCAGGGCTATATATGCTTATGTAATCTGTTTGCATAACCCACACAGCGCCCATTTCACATAAACAAGCAGGGCTATCTAAATAGTTATTTGACCACAATATAATCATAAAAACCTGATCGCTTATATTATCACGTAAGTAATCATATATCTTTTGACCAAGTGGTATTTTATGTAATGGATGGGAAGTATAGATTAACTGATTATCCTTTACTCCTAAGCCTACAATTAGTTTTTCCAAAGCATTAGCATATTTCTTATCTGCAGAACTATGGCTAAGAAAAACTTTCTTTACATTATTACGCCTTATTCCACCACTTAATTTTTTATTTGTAATAAGATTAAAATCATAATCTTTTATTTCTGGAAGTATCTCCTTAAGAAATATCATACCATCTTCATGCTCCTTTTTCTGGGATTCCGTTACAAATCTATTCGATTTGATTGAAACAATATTATCACTATACCATTTATTAATTTTTTCTATGTTATATATGATTTTTTCCTTTTCATAATTATCCATCGCTTTCCTTAATCCATCAAAATAACACGTAATACTTCCTTTTGTGTATGATTCTATTATTGAACGGATACTATTATATTCCATTTGTAATCTACTGTATGGATCTAACATTTTAATATTTCCCCCTTAATCAGCTATAAAAAAATCAATATTCAAAATAATTCTACTTGCGTTTTTTCATCTTAAATATTCGGAGTCATTTAAATAATCTTAACGCTACAGTTTAAATCTATACTTATACCTATGATTCTGTATTACCTACTCTTATTTAATGAAAAAAATTAGATTTATATATCCCGCCAAACCTTGCCAATATTATACCAAAAATATCTCCCTCAAACAACCCTATAACTAAAACCCAAAAAACCCCTCTGCAGCACTCTCATGCCACAAAAGGGGTTCTAATTCTTCCATATTAATCCAACACCTATCTTACTAATAACATAACTTACATTTTGTATATCTACCACTTTTAGCGTATCTTAAAGAAACCTTTTTAACACTTCTTGCTCTAGATAAACCTTTGCA
>JAILNN010000029.1 GCA_024691565.1 Lachnospiraceae bacterium
CAAGGATTCCATAAAATGGTACAGGTAATAAATCAGGTAGGAATGCCAATCCCGCCAGTCCTAATCCGGAGGTTATTTCTGCCGCAATAATACATGCTCTGTATCCCAATTTATCTACTATTCCAGTGCACAAGAAATCAACTATCAGCTGAGTAACGAAAAAACATGATGATATAAGTGCAAGCATACCAAAAGATATATCATAAACATTGTGGAATGTTATAAACAACAGGGGGACAAAATTAGCGCATATAGCCTGTGTTACAAATCCCAGATAGCATGCAAGCTGTGTTTTTTTGTAATTCTTCTTTAATTCCATTATTATTCCTAGTAATATGTTTTACTAAAAGGCATAAAGATAGTCTGGCAGAAAATCCACGTACACCAAATACGCCTACATACCAGACATGATAGATTATATTTAATTCTTTGTTTTGTAATGTTTACCAATGCCCACTTTCATAAGCAAAGATAAACGTGCTCAAACAACGTTTCAAATTTAACTTATTATGCCTCTTGCAATTAGAGGTTATCATAGCCCCAATCAAAACACAATATATTTTTACACAGAGAGCATTGCCCCCTGTTTAAAATATCCTGCTACACGCATCACAATTCTCGAATCTTCTCTCTTAAGGAATCGCAGGTTTCCTGCATCAATACGCATAGAAAGAGAACCGCCGTTCACCGGCTTATTCACCCATTTGCAATTTATGTGCCACAATTTAGGGTATTTTCTCAATTTGTGGCACTAAGTTAGCATAAGTTCTTTCTTTCCAAGCAGGACCAATGGTATGTATAATATACTTTGCACTCAAATTAAAAGCTGGTGTATGAGCAACTTGTCCCGGCATCATAATCCCAATTTTCTTCCCTATTAGATCCACCTAAACTCTCCTTTTCCGATCCTTTGGCTTATAATAATATGTCCCATCCCGATATTCCAAATAATCCGTTGTTGTCCTGTTGATAAGGTCCACACTCATATTGTCAGGGTAACAGTCCATATACCAGTAATAATAATCATCTAGGATCAGATAATTGTTCTTATGTCCGTAAAAATATCCAACCACAGAATCCTTTCTGATTGCTTGGATAAAGCGTTCAAAAAGAACCTTATCTTCCTCCGACAGCCAGTATTTTACAAGATACTCATGTGGCGCAGTCTTAGCATATGTCGTGGCAAACTTCCAATTATGAGCATCTGCAAAGCCTTTCGCCTCATCCAGACTGAAAGGTTCTGCCGCTTGCTCACGCACATATTCCAGCTCAATCTGTTTCAGCTTTGAAACAGCATCCTCTTCCGAATCATACGCAAGATGCTTCCAGTTCTCTTTCAGAGGAATCTTCTCATCTTTATCAAAATAGAATAATCCCCAGGCATTCTTATCCCCATCCTTGAATGATTCAACAAAAACATTCGCCATCTGCTATCCCCTTTTTAAATCCATGACTCTGAAAATCTGATAAATCAACGCTTTTCCGTTTTCCTTTATCAGCCTGTCAAGATATGCGTTCGGTTGATTTGATGTCAGTCCTGCATAAAATTTCATTTCACACAAAACTATCTCTCTGCCGTCTTTATCTACTCCAGACATATCAGGTCGTTCACTATTCTCACCTACAGATTGACAAGAATATGTAATATCAATTGGTAAGTTCATCTTCATTTATCCGCAAATCACGAAGATTACTTGCATATATTGTTCTTCTCTGTCCTAATGGATCAGTATAGGAATATGCATACCTTCCGTCCTGCGAACGCTGAAACTCACCTTTCCTTAGCGCATGTCCCTTGTTGTCACGTCTTGACTTTGCCATCTTTAATCCTCCCTTACATACAATAAGGAAAGACTTTACATTAATTCAAAACAAATCCAACATACTATCCAAATATATCTCTTCCCTTACCTTTAGCTGGTACTCTGGTCTCGTCATATAATAAAGCAAAAACTCTAGTACCACAGCACTTCCAAGGCTTCGCCCCTCAATTTTAAAGTTTGAAAATCCTTTCGGTAAATACACATTTTGAATGTCCTCTATCCCAATAAATCCAGGATTCTTCATGGCTTCAGAAAATCTATATCCATACTCAGCATGAGGGGATACACATATATGATCCTCACATTCCTCACCAAGACTCTTTCTGCTGACATTTTCGTAGCACGCCCTCCTATCAGGACAATTAAATGAACAGCATTCATTACATAAAAATTCAACCTTTTGCTTCTGATCTGCGGTGAGTATATTTAATTTCTCAAACTCTTTATTTAACCTGAAATCCGACACCACGTACATAAATTCCTCCCGATTTAATTCACGTTCAAGTTCATTAAAATCGGTTAGAACTTTGGTTGTCGTTGATACAAAATAAAAACCCGGATAATTTTCCTTAATGTAATCCATCAGCAAATCCGAATATATTATGATTCCACTTGGGCTGTCACTGCATTTTTCAAATAATTCGCATAGTAAATTGCATTTCCTGTCCGAAAGGTGTTCCTCCCTTATTAGTGAATTACTAAATGTCAGTCGCGCAGAAATACCATATTCTTTCATCAGAGCCGCTACATTTTTCGGATCTTCTTCCCCAAATCCCACTCGGCCTCCACCCCACAGGCAATCTCCCGGTGCGCCGTATATAGAGCCAATTTCACACCAATCATAAAAGTATTCCCTATGCTCATAAAAAAGAGGCAGGAATACCTTATACAAATCATAAAACTCAAATAAACCCGGAAGGTGATAATTTGCTTTCATAATTAACTCCTGTTTATTAATTATTGCTTACACTTTGTTACACATATGCTTTAATTACCTTACAACAACCAGTCTCTTTTGTCTATTGTTTTCTCATAACCATTTTCACTTTCCGACTGTCCAAGCAATAAAATAATTTCTTGGCTGGTTCAGAAAGCGATTCGATCACTTCTAAATCGGTTTTGTCCATATATCACACCACATCCTTTCATCAAAAAAGACTACTTGTATAAGATTTCTTATACAGGTAGTCCTTTGATACTCAATATTTACTTATAACATAATCCTATAAATTTTAAATTTCTTTTTAGTATCCTTCATTGATTATTTCCCAAGTATTATCTTTTCTATTTAGCGAAATCATTCTATCTGGCTCTTGTACCTCTCCGTCTTTACTCACATTGACCATGAAGTTACACTCTCCCTCTGCATTTGCATTTGTTCCTGGCTCAATATATGTAATTGAATTTACTACAAAAACAGTATTCGCATAATAACCTTTTACGACTTTTTTTGCTGCATCAATATCTTCATCTGACAAATCAACTACATCTTTCTTATTCGCTTCAGTATCTTGATTTTCTTCTTTAACATTTCCCACTTCATCATTTGTTGAACTATCATCTGCCACTTTACTTTCATCTTTTGCTTCACTTTCAACTGCAGAATTGTTCTCTTCAACATTATTGGAAAGCGTTTTATTATGTGAACAACCACCAAGTACAAATACACACACACAACATAATACCATTATTAACACTCTGTTTCTCATACACATACCTCACATAAATTACTTATAAAAAGTAATGATTATTCTATAAGGCTTCCAGAACCCCCTATTTATCGAGGCTCTTCATGGTTGGGAACAGGATTACATCCCTAATTGCCTGGCTGTCTGTAAGGAGCATTGTAAGTCTGTCGATACCATAGCCAATTCCTCCTGTAGGTGGCATACCTATTGAGAGGGCATTTAAGAAGTCTTCGTCTGTATGGTTAGCTTCTTCATCACCGGCGTCTGCTAAGGCGTCCTGAGCCTTGAAACGCTCTCTCTGGTCTATTGGATCATTAAGCTCTGAATAAGCATTACACATCTCCCATGTATTGATGAAGAGCTCGAAACGCTCAACATACTCAGGATCATCAGGCTTCTTCTTAGTAAGAGGTGAGATCTCAATAGGATGATCCATAACAAATGTAGGCTGAATAAGCTTCTCCTCGCAGAACTCCTCGAAA
>JAILNN010000199.1 GCA_024691565.1 Lachnospiraceae bacterium
CCTCGGCAGTCTGAGGCTTTCTATCTATGAAAACAGGCTCCTTAACAGCTTCAACCTTAACTGACATATCAAAGCCTGATTTATCCCTAATAATCTTTTCAATTGCCTTACTAAGTTCCTCAACTTTCAAACAATTAAGCTTAGTATTTTCACATTGAATTTCAATTTGAGAATCCTTAACTTTAACGTCGGAAGACTCCAAAATAGAAAAGTCCACAACACTAATATCCTTAATGTTATCATAGATACTCTGCTTATACTCCTTAACAAAAATCTCAGGTGTATAGGTATCAGATAGATTAAATGATTCCTCAATAATAATTTTAAAATCTTTATCTTTAAAAAGGTCCTGCAACTTATTTCTTAAAACAATGACCTCTCGATATTCCACAATATGGTTACAAACAGTCTTAACTGTAAGTGTCCTCTTTTTAGTCGAAGCAAGAAGCTCATGCACCCTAACATCAGCAAAAATCTTCTTCTGTCTATCGGTAAGATTAAGTCCGTTAAAAACTTCTAAAATACATTTGTCCATACATCTTCACCACTTCTTCCTGATAAAGAAACTGCCGGAAAAACTTGTTTCCCGGCAGTCAGTAATCAATAAAACATCTCTGCTTTTAAGCTATATAATTATATAGTTATTTAACTATTCTTACTTTTATAACTCCATCGATTGCTTCAAGTTCATTCTTAATATCCTCAGTTGAAGCAGAATCAATATCAAAAATACAATATGCATAATCTCCTCTACTCTTATTTGAAAGATGAGAAATATTGATATTCTTTCCTGCAAAAAGATTTGTAAACTGAGCAATCATCTTAGGAATGTTCTTATGTAAAATTGTAATTCTTCCCTGTGTATCGCACTTTCCAGCGTCACAGTTAGGATAGTTAACAGAATTGATAATGTTACCATCCTCAAGATAAGCTCTGATTTCCTCAGCAGCCATCATTGCACAGTTATCTTCTGACTCCTCTGTAGAAGCTCCAAGATGTGGTGTAGCAATAACATTCTTAAAGTTAACAACCTTTGAGTTAGGGAAGTCAGTAACATATCTACCAACCTTACCGCTCTCAAGAGCCTTACCCATATCATCATCATTAACCAAAGTATCTCTAGCAAAGTTAAGGATAACAACTCCGTCCTTCATCTTCTCAAAAGCTTCTGTATTAAGCATTCCCTTTGTAGAATCAAGAAGTGGAACATGAATTGTAATATAATCAGAAATCTTATAAAGCTCATCATAACTCTTTAAAAGAGTAACATCTCTAGAAAGAGAAACCGCATTAGCAACTGAAAGGAATGGATCAACACCATAAACCTGCATTCCAAGACGGTTAGCAATATTAGCAACTAAAACTCCGATAGCTCCAAGTCCAATAACACCGAGTTTCTTACCTTTAAGCTCTGTACCAGCAAAGTTCTTCTTTGCCTTTTCCATTGACTTATTAATAGCCTCGTCGTCCTTATTTTCTTTAACCCATTCCATACCACCAGCGATATCTCTAGCAGCAAGAAGAGCACCACAAACAACAAGTTCCTTAACACCGTTAGCGTTTGCACCAGGTGTATTGAAAACAACAACACCCTTATCAGCAAGAGTATCTAAAGGAATATTGTTTACTCCAGCTCCCGCTCTAGCAACTGCTAAAAGATTATCTGAGAAATCCATATCATGCATCTGAGCACTTCTAACAAGAATTGCCTCAGCTTCATCAACGTTCTCAGTCTTAGTATATTCATCAGTAAAGATGTCAAGTCCTACCTGTGCAATAGGATTTAAATTTGCATATTTATACATTTTTATATTACCTTCCTAATCAAAATTCTTATATTCAAAACTCTTAATTACGAACTGGCTTCTTCATTATGAATCCGCCTTTTCACTATTCACTAGCCTATTTATTATGAGTTAGCCTTTTCATAGCTATCCATGAATTCAACAAGCTTAACAACACCTTCCTTAGGCATTGCATTGTAGATGCTGGCTCTCATTCCACCAACACTTCTGTGACCTTTAAGGTTCTCAAATCCCTGAGCCTTAGCTTCTGCGATGAACTTAGCGTCCTTCTCAGCGTCACCAGTAATGAAAGGAACATTCATAAGAGAACGATCTTCCTTAACAACTGTACCCTTGAAGAGCTTACTCTGATCTAAGAAATCGTAAAGAATCTGTGCCTTCTCAACATTTCTCTTCTGCATCTCTTCAAGACCACCCATCTGCTTCAACCACTTAAATACGAGGCCGCAAACATAAATTGTCCAGCAAGGAGGTGTGTTGTAAAGTGAATCAGCATCTGCCTGAGTCTTCCACTTAAGCATTGTAGGTGTTCCAGGAAGAACATCATCTGTAATAAGGTCTTCTCTAATAATTGAGATAACCATTCCAGCAGGTCCAACGTTCTTCTGAACTCCACCGTAAACAACTCCGTACTTACTAACATCTATAGGTTCTGAAAGGAAACATGATGAAACATCAGAAACAAGAAGCTTTCCCTTTGTGTTAGGAAGAGTCTTAAACTTTGTTCCATAAATTGTATTGTTTTCACAGATATAAACATAATCTGCATCATCTCTGATTGGTAAATCTGAGCAATCAGGTATATAAGAATAGGTTTTATCTTCTGAAGAAGCTACTGCTACTGCATCACCATAAAGCTTAGCCTCCTGAAATGCCTTCTTTGCCCACTGACCTGTGATAATATAGTCAGCCTTCTTATTCTTCATAAGATTCATTGGTACTGCAGCAAACTGCTGTGAAGCGCCACCCTGAAGGAAAAGTACCTTATAATTATCAGGAATGTTCATAAGTTCTCTGATGTCAGCTTCAGCTGTCTTAATGATATCATCGAACATCTTTGAACGGTGACTCATCTCCATAACTGACATTCCGCAACCCTTGTAATCCATCATATCTGCTGCTGCTTCTTTTAAAACCTCCTCAGGCAAAACGGCTGGTCCTGCACTGAAATTATATACTCTGTTCATCTTGTCCTCCTTGTATCGACAAAAATATCGACAAATATTTATTAAAATTTTGATTAAAAAATTTTATTAAATGTTGTTAAAAAACAACCTTTAATAGTCTACTCTAATTTTTTATTATGGTCAATAGTGAAATTATCTCTAAAATCTTAAATTACTGCTTATTTTTTAAATCTTCAGCATCAAAGGCATCACTGATATTTGCACCAGGAGCAACCATTGGGAATACCTTATCATCTGAATCAATAACACAGTCAATTACTACTGGAACGTCTGAGTTAAGAGCTTCTGTAAGCACTGCATCTACTTCGTCCTTCTTAGTAATTCTAAGTCCCTTAGCGCCCATTGATTCAGCAAGCTTAACATAATCAACAGCATCATTAAGAACTGTATTAGAATATCTCTTTCCATAGAAAAGAGTCTGCCACTGACGAACCATTCCAAGAACTGAATTGTTAAGCACAAGTTCAATAATAGGAACGTTAGATCTAACTGCTGTCGCAATCTCATTCATGTTCATTCTGAAACATCCATCACCAGCAACATTAATAACTGCCTTATCAGGACAAGCAACCTTAGCACCAATAGAAGCACCAAGACCATAGCCCATTGTTCCCAAACCACCAGAAGTAATAAGCTGATGTGGCTTTTTATATTTATAATACTGAGCAGCCCACATCTGATGCTGACCTACTTCAGTACAAATAATAGCGTCGCCCTTTGTAAGCTCATAAAGTCTCTCAATAACATAAGGACCTGTTACAGTGCTATCATCATATGTAAGAGGCTTAGTCTTCTTATGATCTTCAACCTTAGCAAGCCACTCTTTATGCTCAAGCTGACCAATCTGAGAATTAAGAATCTCAAGAACAGACTTAGCATCTCCAACGATATCGATGTCAACTAAGATATTTTTATTAATCTCTGTTGCATCAACATCAATCTGAATAATCTTAGCCTTCTTAGCAAATGTCTTAGAATTTCCAATAACTCTATCAGAAAATCTTGAACCAATAACAACAAGTACATCAGCTTCACAAACGCTAAGGTTAGATGTCTTAGTACCATGCATACCAAGCATACCCATATACTTATCATCAGTTCCATCAAACGCTCCCTTACCCATCAAAGAATCACAAACAGGAGCATCAACTCTCTGAACAAATTCCTTTAATTCCTTCTCAGCATTAGCAATAACTGCTCCACCACCAACGAAGATAACTGGTCTCTTAGCCTTCTTAATAGCCTTAACCGCCTCATCGATGGAATTCTGATCAATCTTATCAGTGCTTCTAGGAATAATATCAGGAACAACTCTCTTATACTCAGCCTTATCAGCAGTTGCATTTTTAGCAATATCGATAAGAACAGGACCTGGACGACCAGTCTGTGCAATCTGAAAAGCTCTTCTGATTGCAGGTGCAACCTCTTCAGCTGACTTAACAAGATGGCTATACTTTGTGATAGGCATCACAACGCCTGAAATATCAACTTCCTGGAAAGAATCCTTTCCAAGTAAATTAACTCCAACATTACAAGTAATTGCAACCAAAGGAACAGAATCCATATAAGCTGTTGCAATTCCTGTTACAAGGTTAGTAGCTCCAGGACCACTAGTTGCCATACAAACGCCAACCTTACCTGTTGCTCTAGCATATCCATCTGCTGCATGTGAAGCACCCTGTTCATGGGATGTAAGGATATGTTTTATTTCATCACTATGTTTATATAATTCATCATATACATTTAAAATTGTGCCTCCTGGATAACCAAAAACAGTATCAACTCCCTGTTCCTTAAGGCATTCAATAACTATCTGAGAACCTGTTAACTGCATTATCATCAACCTCCCTAAAACTTTATAATTGTTTTATTTTACAGTATTTTTTAAAATTTTTAGTTTAACAATATAGAATTACATTACTCTACATTCATCTCTGAATTCAAGGATAGCACCCTTATCAGCTGATGTAACAAGGGCTGCATATCTTCCAAGATAACCTGTCTTAACCTTAGGCTCCTTAGGAACCCAATTAAGCTTTCTCTGTGCCAACTCTTCATCAGAAACAAGCACATTAATCTTATTAGCAGGAATATCAATGGAGATAATATCACCTTCCTGAACGAAAGCAATAGGTCCACCAAGTGCAGCTTCTGGAGAAACATGTCCGATTGAAGCTCCTCTTGATGCTCCAGAGAATCTACCGTCAGTAATGAGGGCAACGCTTGAGCCAAGTCCCATACCTTCAATAACAGAAGTAGGATTAAGCATCTCTCTCATACCAGGTCCACCCTTAGGACCTTCGTATCTAATGACGACGACATCTCCAGCAACTATCTTACCACCCTTAATTGCCTCGATTGCCTCTTCCTCAGAATCAAAGACTCGAGCTGGTCCTTCATGAACCAACATCTCAGGAAGCACTGCTGAACGCTTGACGACACAAGTATCCGGAGCAATATTTCCTTTAAGGACTGCAATTCCACCTTCCTTAGTGAAAGGATTGTCAATTGGTCTAATGATTTCAGGATTCTTATTAACATGACCTTCAATGTTTTCTCCAACTGTCTTTCCAGTACAAGTCATAACATCAAGGTTAAGTAAATTCTTCTTAGCAAGCTCATTCATAACCGCATAAACACCGCCAGCTTCATTAAGCTCTTCAATATAAGCATTTCCAGCAGGTGCAAGATGACAAAGATTAGGAGTCTTATCACTAATATCATTCGCAATATCAGGACTCACTGTAATTCCTGCTTCATGAGCAATGGCAGGAATATGAAGCATTGTATTAGTAGAACAACCAAGCGCCATATCAACTGTAAGTGCATTCTGGAATGCTTCCTTTGTCATAATATCTCTAGGTCTAATATTCTTTCTATATAATTCCATAACCTGCATACCAGCATGCTTAGCAAGCTGAAGTCTCTGAGAATAAACAGCAGGGATTGTACCGTTTCCAGAAAGTCCCATACCAATTGCCTCAGTAAGACAGTTCATACTGTTCGCTGTAAACATACCAGAACATGAACCGCAGGTAGGACAAGCATTACATACATACTCATCAACTTCTTCTTCAGTCATCTTTCCAGCAGCATGAGCACCAACAGCTTCAAACATAGTAGAAAGAGAGGTCTTTCCTCCTCTAACATGTCCAGCAAGCATTGGACCACCACTAACAAAGATAGTAGGAACATTCACTCTGGCAGCTGCCATCAAAAGTCCCGGAACATTTTTATCACAGTTAGGCACCATAACAAGTGCATCAAACTGATGAGCGAGTGCCATACACTCGGTAGAATCACAAATCAAATCTCTAGTAACCAAAGAATACTTCATTCCAATGTGACCCATAGCAATACCATCACAGACGGCAATAGCAGGGAAGACAATAGGTGTTCCACCACCCATAATAACACCCTTCTTAACGGCATCGACAATCTTATCGATGTTCATGTGTCCAGGAACGATTTCATTGTAAGAACTAACAATACCAACTAAAGGTCTTTCAAGCTCTTCTTTGGTAATTCCCAACGCGTTAAATAATGATCTCTGTGGCGCTGTAGCCATACCTTTTTTAACTGCATCACTCTTCATAATAATCATACCCTTTCTATTTTATAATAAACTTCAATTATATTAATATTCATTATAGGTTTGCGACGACTGCATCATCAATTCGCATCGCCTTCATCACAAGTTTGCGACGACTGCATCATCAATTTGCATCGCCTTCATCACAAGTTTGCGACGACTGCATCACCCATCTCAGTTGTGCTAACCTTCTTTGTGCCCTCAGTATAGATATCAACTGTTCTATATCCATCCTCAAGAACCTTCTTAACAGCATTCTCAATCTCAAGAGCTTCCTCTTCCAAATCAAAGGAATATCTAAGCATCATAGCTGCAGAACTAATTGTAGCCAAAGGATTAGCAATATTCTGACCTGCAATATCAGGAGCAGAACCATGGCTAGGCTCATAAAGTCCAAGCTTAGTACTACCAAGACTCGCACTAGAAAGCATTCCGATAGAACCTGTAACCATACTAGCCTCATCAGACAAGATATCACCAAACATATTCTCAGTAAGAACAACATCAAACTGCTTAGGATTTCTAACAATCTGCATTGCACAGTTGTCAACAAGCATATTCTCAAGCTCAACCTCAGGATAATCCTTATGAACCTCCTCGACGACCTGTCTCCAAAGTCTTGAAGAATCAAGTACATTCGCCTTATCAACGCTTGTAACCTTTTTATTTCTCTTCATTGCAACTTCAAAAGCCCATTTTGCAATTCTCTTAATCTCTTCTTCATTATAAGTAAGAGTATCGACAGCTGTTCTAAGTCCATCGACCACATCTGTATGTCTCTCACCAAAGTAAAGACCACCCGTTAACTCTCTCATAATAACAAAATCAAATCCACCCTCAGTAAGCTCTTCCTTCAAAGGACAAGCTCCAGAAAGCTCTTTATATAATAAAGCCGGACGCATATTTGTAAAAAGACCAAGTCCCTTTCTGATTTTAAGCAAGCCAGCTTCCGGTCTCTTAGATGGTTCAATCTTATACCAATTTGACTGTCCGACGTTACCACCGACGGCTCCAAGAAGAACCGAATCGAAAGTCTTCACTTCCTCAAGTGTCTCATCAGTCAAAGACTCTCCATAAACATCAATGGAGCATCCACCCATCAAGAATTCCTTGAATTTAAAATTATGTCCATGTTTCTCAGCGACCTTGTTAAGGACCTTGACGGCCTCTCTAACAATTTCAGGTCCAATACCGTCACCCGGAATTAAAGCTATATTACAATCCATATGCATCTCCATTCTACGAAATCTCGTAAGTTGTGTTCTACGCCAAAACAAATAGTTATAATATGTTTAAGCGTAACATTTAGTTTAAACTCTAACTTGAAATATGTCAAGAATTGCATTAAGAAATGAAATAATTTCACTCATAATATATTTTCATTCAAGCCATAGTTAAAAAATATTCATTAAAGCGCATGAACTACTGCTTTATAAACAAAATACCTTTTTTCATCTTTATATAAAAAATATCCTAATCATCCAAATTTGAATCATATCCTAACTATCAATTCTATATAATATCCTAATCATCCAAGAATACTTCCGCCACCTTCATATCAGACGGCACAGTAATCTTGATATTCTTCTTATCGCCCATAACAACATGAACCTTATCACCAGCATCCATAAGAATCCCTGTGGCATCAGTAAGAATTGCCTTCTTCTCATCGCTAAGTCCCAAATACATCTCTCTAAGTCTCAAAGCCTTAAAGGTCTGAGGTGTCTGGCACTGATACATATGTGCCCTATCAGGCACCCTCTCAATAATCCCCTCATCACTGCACTCAAGAATTGTATCGGTTGCTCCAATAGCAGTTGTAACTGCACCAAATTCAGCCGCAGCCTGAATATTATCATCTATTATCTTATAAGAAACAAAAGGTCTCACAGAATCATGAGTCACAATAATCGTCTCATCAGAAATTCCAAACTTCTCTTCAATATAGTTGATAGAATTCATAATCGTCTCATTCCTAGTCTCCCCACCAGAAATCACGATAATTTTGCTAGCAGATGCACTGTCGGCACTCGCAGATACCCCATTGGCGCTGGCAGATACCCCGTCGACACTCGCAGATACCCCGTTGGCGCTGGCGCTCTCCTCACCTTGACAAACTCCATTTCCATCCCCAAAATACTCATCCATCAGCTCCTCTGTATACTCAACCCAATCATTAGGCACAAGCACAATAACCTTCGAAATCTTATCATGTTTATAAAACTTCTCCACTGTATGAACAATAATAGGCTTATCCTTAAGCATCAAAAACTGCTTAGGCTTATCCGCAGCCATTCTAGAACCAATTCCACCCGCAACAATCACACCATATACCATACTACTCACCCCTCACTTCGTTTATTTCTACACGTGAACCATAAAAAAAATTCAGATTTTGTCTACACATAAACCACAAAGCAATTGACTTATAAAGACCAATTGCTTTGTAAAAATCATTAATTTACTTATTAAAATTCAAATTGCTGTTACTGCAAAACACCGTTACTATCAAATTTATATGTTTTAATACCATCAGTATATTTCTGTCCTGCAACAAGACTTCCATTACCTCTCGCAAGATACTTCTTACCGTTATTGCTAAACCAGCCAGTCTTCATATAACCGCTTGACTTGTTCATAAAGAATTTTTCGCCATTAAACACAAGCCACTTCTTATGAACCTCGCCCGTTTCAGGATCCATATAATAGAACTTATCCTTATACTTAACCCATCCAACAACTTTTTTTCCATCTGTATCAATAAAGTAATCCTTGCCATCAATAGTCTTAAACTTACCATCGATAGTTTTATTCTTTAACTTAAAATACTTAATAATTGCCTCCGCATCGGCTCCACCAACTTTCTTACACTTCGCACTAGTATTAAAATACTTCTGACACTCAGAAAGACAAGAAAGATAACCATGCTCAATAATAATAGAAGGAATATTAAAAACAACTCCCCTTCTTACTATAGAATAATAGTCAGACCTCTTACCGTTAGGATAACGAGATGTAGATGACAATCTAAGAAGTAATCCATTATTCTTAATACCAATTCTCTTTAACTGCTTTAAAATCAACTTACCAAGCTTCTGTGATTTTTTTCTAACATTATTTCTATATCCAGAATTATATGGCGTTAAAACATTGGCACCATTAGTCCATGAATAATAAGAAGCATTAATATGGAAACTAATCAAAAAGTCAGCATCAAGTCTCAAGGCAAGGTTATTTCTACAGCTAAGACAATCTCCAAGACCAAGTTTCTCACAGCACTTTCCATCTGTTCTAGTAAAATGCACAATAACGTCACCATATTGCTTAAGCTCATTATTACAAGCCTTAGAAATCTTCAAAACAACCTTTTCTTCCCTAAGTCCATGATAGCGCGCTCCAGGATGCTTATTACAATGACCTGGATCAAAAACAAGAATCGTAGACTTTAGTGGATTAAGTGTAGAATAATGAAAATCCTGAATAGGTGCTGTCGTTGGAATTGCCGTAGCAGCTGCAGTCGTTGGTACAGGAGTACCCGTTTGCTCAGCAGGAGTAGCTGAAGCCACAGCTGTCTCCGTAGGTGTAGCAGACTCCACAGCTGCAGGTGTAGCAGAAGACACAGCTGAAGACGAAGCCTCAGAAGATGGTTCTGTCGTAGCAGGTGTTGAAGTCTCTCTTACATCAACAGCCCCCTCAGAGCTAACAGCAGAATCTGATGCAACAGCGGCTTCAGAAGAAATCTCTGTCGTCGAATCCCCCTGCAAACCATCATTATCTTGATATTCATTATACTTCTCATCATTATTGGATTTTAAGTAATTACCAGACTCCATAGTCACACTAGAAGAGTATGCTCCACCAACTGTCTTAGCGATAGCGTTATTAGCACCATGGAAATCAAAACCACAGAAAATCAATGATAGAATAATAACTAACGAAACAAAATTTTTGCGGTAATAAAACATTCTCATAAATTAATATTTCCCCTCTTTAAAAATAAACCTAAAGTATCACCCACGATATTATATTTTAAAACCATATATATTTCAAATGGTTTATGAAAGAAAAAAAGCCTGAAATCATTCAGGCTTAAAGTTAGAGGCGCAGGCCGGATTTGAACCGGCGCATACTGGTGTTGCAGACCATTGCCTTACCGCTTGGCTACTGCGCCATATCGTTACAAAAATAAATTTTTGCAACAAAAAATGACCCCAACGAGATTTGAACTCGTGTTACCGCCGTGAAAGGGCGATGTCTTAACCGCTTGACCATGGGGCCATGAAATTCATCGGAGCTATAGAGCCCGACAACAGTTGATATGATATCACAGTAAAATACAAATTGCAAGCACTTTTTTTATTTTTTTTATAAACCCTAATCATGCCCAAAAATTAGCTCTTTATATACCTTTGAAATTGATATAATTTAGTTAATATTCGCTCAACACCTTGCTTAAAATATTTCATTTTTCAAATATTATAACTACCCAATAATACTCTTCTACGATAAACATTAAAATTCAAATTCATAAAACATTCCAAAAAATAATTAAAAATAAAGGAGACCAACTATGGATATTTTAACAAGGTTAAAAGAATTTAAAAAAACAAGGAAATTAACATTTGAGCAAATTGCAACAAAAACAAACATATCAGAATCAACAATAAAATCCTGGTTCAGGAATGGAACCTTGCCAGATATCAATGATCTTATAACAATCTGCAAGGCATTCGATGAACCAATCACCTACTTCCTTGCAGATGAAACAACAACTGTTTTTATTCTAAATAAAAAGCAGCAAAACTTACTTGAGCTTTATGAATCAATGGATATTAATACTCAAAATATATCAATAAAAATACTAGAATTGCTCTCAGGAGCTCAGAATGGCGAAAATCCCACTGATACAGTATGATTTTAGTATTAATCAATAATAATTAAAAACAGTAACATTCAAATTTCATCTATAATAGTATCTAAACAGCCTAGGACTGAATTGTCCTAGGCTTCTTTTAGAGGTTGGTGTCCCAAGGAACTCGCAGTGTGCTCTACCATTGAGCTATCTCGGGTCTTTGGTTAAATAAAAAAAATCCTATGACTTCTTCATAGGATTAAAGGATTAAAAAAACTCCCCGAGTTGGGCTCGTGTGAGCAACCCCACGGTTAACAGCCGTTGTCTCTCACCTCTACATCTATTAGAAATCCAAGTATAATAACCTCGCCACCTTCCACCCAAGGAACTCGCAGTGTGCTCTACCATTGAGCTATCTCGAGTCTTTGGTTAAATAAAAAAAATCCTATGAACATTCTTCATAGGATTAAAAAAACTCCCCGAGTTGGGCTCGAACCAACAACCCCACGGTTAACAGCCGTGTGCTCTACCATTGAGCTATCGAGGAATAATGCAAAACTTAATTTAACATATAAATGATAAATTAAAAACTACATACTGTACATATCCAAAACACTTAATTAAGAAAAACTTAGGTCAAGCCCTCGACCTATTAGTAACAGTCAGCTCCATACATTACTGCACTTCCACCTCTGTCCTATCAACCTTGTAGTCTTCAAGGGGTCTTACGTGTTACCACGGGATATCTTATCTTGGGGTGGGC
>JAILNN010000065.1 GCA_024691565.1 Lachnospiraceae bacterium
CTAAAATAAACCGAAATCGGCATAATTGTATAACCTTTTTCCCTAGTCTTTCCAATCATCTTTCTAATCTCAGATTTATGTAACAAAAGCTTTCTAGTTCTTCTTGGATCCTTATTAAAAATATTCCCCTTTTCATAAGGATTAATATGCATATTATAAATAAAAACCTCACCATTTTCTATTCTAATAAAGGCCTCTTTAATGCTACACTGTCCAGCTCTAAGAGACTTAACCTCAGTTCCAACAAGACTAAGTCCAGCCTCATAAGTCTCCTCAACAAAATAGTCATGGTAAACCTTTTTATTATTAGCAATCAGCTTTCTACTATTTTTTTTGTCCATAACAACCTCTTTTCTATGGATTTATTCCTTATGGATTTATTCCATTTTCATCCCCTTTATTATCTATCTCATCAGGCTCTACAAAAATAAAATCGACAGTTCTATTTTCAACACTAACACCCGTAACCTGCACCCTAACCTTTTGTCCAGGAACAAATGTCTTCTTAAAATGCTCGCCAACCATTTCATGGCGCACCTCATCATAAAAATAATAATCATCTGTCATATCAGCAACTCTAACCATGCCTTCAACGGTGTTAGGTAGTGAAACATAAATACCCCAGGAAGTAATTCCCGAAATTATACCATCATATTTCTCACCAATAAATTGCTGCATGTACTGAGCCTTCTTTAAATTAAGAGTCTCTCTCTCAGCCTCATCCGCCCTTCTTTCAAGCTCACTAAGGCGAACAACCTCATCAGGAAGAATCTTATCATAATGAGAAATTCTCTTTGGTGTAAGCTTACCATTAAGATTTTCCTTAATAATACGATGAATCTGCAAATCTGGATATCTTCTAATAGGTGAAGTAAAATGGCAATAATATTTAAATGCCAATCCAAAATGCCCATCACAACTAACCGTATATCTAGCCTGCTTCATAGAACGAAGCGCGAGCATGCTAAGAAGCCCTTCTTCAGGCTTCCCCTTGATATTCTCAATAAGTTTCTGAATCTCCTTAGGATGAACCGTATCCTCCTTCATTTTAAGTGTATAACCAAAAGCACCCACCATCGAAGATAACTCTTCACACTTTTCCTCATCCGGTGTCTCATGTGTACGATAAACAAAAGGAAGCTCCTGCCAATAATAATCCTCAGCAACAGTCTCATTAGCAATAAGCATAAACTCTTCAATCACACGATTTGCCTTGGTTCTCTCATAAACCTGAACATCAATAGGTTTTCCATCTTCATCCAAAACAACCTTACCCTCAGGAAAGTCAAAATCAATCGAACCCTTCTTTCTTCTATTTTCATGAAGAATATCTGAAAGCTCATACATCAAATCAAAGAATTCTGTCAAATCACTATATTTAGCGATTTCTTCCTCATCCTTCTCTTCCACAATTTTGTGCACAGAAGTATACGACATCCTTCTATTAACGTTTATAACACCCTCACAAATATCATGTGCAATAACATCACCCTTTGAGTTAATATCCATAACACAAGAAAGAGTTAGTCTATCTTCACCTTCATTAAGAGAACAAATTCCATTTGAAAGCCTGTGAGGAATCATAGGAATAACCCTATCAGCTAAATAACAGCTAGTACCACGCTTCAAAGCTTCCTTATCAATCGCAGAACCTTCCTTAACATAATTACTAACATCCGCAATATGAACGCCAAGTCTATAAATATCGCCATTCTTCTCTAAAGTAATGGCATCATCTAAGTCCTTTGCATCCTCTCCATCAATTGTAACTGTCACAAGCTCTCTAAAATCGGTTCTTCCATCTCTATCTTCATCAGAAATTTCATCAGGCATATTCTCAGCTTCCCACATAACCTTCTCAGGATATTCATCAGGAATTCCATACGCCTTAACAATCGAAAGAATATCAACTCCAGGGTCATTTTCATGTCCAATAATCTCGACAACCTCACCCTTAGAAAACTTATCAGCATTATTTCCAAATTCTGTAATATAAACAACGACTTTATGTCCAGTCATCGCACCCTTAGAGTCAGCTGCTTCCACGAATATTTCATTGATTTTCTTAGAATTATCCGGAACAACAACTCCATTCTTTCTCTTTTTATGGTATGTTCCAACAACAAAAGAAGTACCTCTTTCCAAAATACCAACAATCGAGCCTTCTCTTTTTTTACCATGTTTACGAGTCAAAAGTTCAACCTGAACTAAATCACCATCAAAAGCAGATGATGTATAATCTCCAGGAATAAAAATATCCTCATCTTCACCTTCAACTCTAACAAATCCAAATTCCCTCTTTGTAGACATAAATTTACCTACTAGGAAATTCTGATTTCCTTTGACAATTCTCCCCTTATCATCAATGGAAAGCTTACCTAACTTAAATAATCCATTAACAATCTCATTAAATTCTGACCTTTCAGACTTAGGAACCTGCATAAGTCCTGCAATTTCCTTCATGCTCATAGGCTTATATTTTTTATCATGAACAAGCTCAACAACAAGCTTCTGATGCTCATCCAAACCGCTATATAATTCCTCATCAGAATTTTTTCCTATGCTTCCCATATCCTTACCCTTTCTGTATCCAGACATCTTCCAAATTAACTAAATCTAAACTAACTAAATCTTACCAAACTCTACTAAACCAAATTCTTAGCAATCTCTGTAGCAAGTCTAGCATTTGAAAATAGAAGCTGTTCATGTGTCTCCCTGCTATGTCCATTTGTTTCCTTATCAATCTGCTCTTCAACAAATGCAGTAACCTTTTTACCAGTAATTCCAAGAGACTCACATTTCTTAAGTGCCTTATCAATAATCTTAGCAATCAATTTCTCCTCCATAGAGAATTCCTCGCTAACAGGATTCACAACAATAACCGCTCCTTCTGTACCAAGAGAAAGCTTAGATTTATAAACAGCCGCAATATCACTAGTGCTATCAAGTCTATAATCAACCTCATAATCACTACTTGAACTATAAAATGATGGTACTCTTTCAGTCTTATATCCAAGAACCGGAACACCCTGAGTTTCAAGCTTCTCAAGTGTATTACCGATATCCATAATAGGCTTAAAACCAGCACAAACTACCAACATATTATACTTTCTCATAACATCCAAATCCTGAGAAATATCCAAATACAAGCTTTGAGTTTTATGAACTCCACCAATACCACCTGTCGCAAAAATCTTGATTCCGCAGGCACAAGCAACTGATAAGGCCGCAGAAACAGACATAGCTCCATCTCCACCAATAGCGGCAATAATCGGCATATCCTTTCTTGAAACCCTAGCAATATTAACAGAATTCGAACCGAGGTATTCAATTTCCTCATTTGTAATTCCCACCTTAATCTTACCACCAATCATGGCAATCGTAGCAGGAACTGCATCACCTCTTCTAACAATATTTTCAAGAGCCTGGGCAATTTCAACATTCTGAGGATATTCAATTCCCTTAAATGTACCAACTGATTCCAAGGCAACAACTGGTGTACCGCTTGAAAGCGCCTTCTGAACCTCCTCAGAAATTTCAATAATAGCTTTTTCCTTCATAGCTCTGCTCCTTTATTTTTTAGTCATTTTTTATTGTCTAACCAACGTTTCAAAGACCTTCATATGCATCAACTGCAAAAAAGCCTATCTATTATTTTACAACTTACAGCCATTATTCACAACCATTTTTTATCTAAAACAAGTTAATGTCTTCTCTCACTGAGATAAAAAAAGGACCACCAGCAGACTTGTCTGCTAGCAGCCCCTCATATTTTTACATTTTAATAGTTTCTAATATTACTCTGCAACATCAAGGATATAAATTCCAGTTACATCTGGATATCCACCATATGTAAAGAATAATACAGGATATGTAGTCTTAAGTGATTCTGCAGGTAACTGAATTGCTTTTCCATTATAATCAGCATATTCTAAGATAACTGCATTAACTGAATCCTGAGAACCCATAACCTCACCAGTTTCATTAACTGATTTAATAGGTGTATA
>JAILNN010000066.1 GCA_024691565.1 Lachnospiraceae bacterium
CATCCTCCATTAAAACTGTTTCATTATTTCCATCATCCATCAAAACCGTCTCATTGGTTCCATCATCCATTAAAACAGTTCCATTATATTGATCATCAATATTACCTGTATTTCTTTCAAAACTTCTCTTCATGCTAAGCGATGACATTCCTCTACCACCACTTCTATTTTCAGAAGATCTGTTATTTGTATCACTAATTACCTTTCCAATGTTTTGTCTATTCTTTTCTCTTTCCTTACCAACCTTAATAGCATATTCAATACTGCCACCCTCATCATCAGAAATAATAGTCTCCCCGTAAAACGCCTTATAAAGCTCATTCATAGACTGATATCTATCTTTAGCAAAGACAGCTAGTCCCTTCATAAGAACACTTTCCTCTTCAGCTCCAATTTCATATCCAAGTGAAGAAATTGGGATAAGATTATCTTCGACAATTCTAGTAATTGATTCAACAGGCTCACGCCCTGTAATCATATAATACATAGTTGCACACAACGCATAAACATCTGTCCAAGGGCCCTGATTTCCATTAGATCGATACTGCTCTTCCGGTCCATACCCCTTTTTAAGAACAACCGTAAGTTTTTTATCATCATCCTTATTAATTGTCCTAGCAGCACCAAAATCAATAAGTTGCACTGTTCCACTAGTACTAATCATAATATTATCAGGACTAATATCTCTATGAACAATACTCTTTCTATGAACATATTCTAAAGAATACATTACAGGTTTCATAAGCTCAAAAACATACTCAGATTTTAGAGGACCATTCTCATCAATATATTCCTTCATCGTAACTCCGTCATTAAAATCCATAATAATATACGCAGTATTATTCAATGAAAAGAAATCCCTAACCGAAACAATACCAATTAAGTTATTAAACTTTGAAAGTGTCTTTGCCTCACTAATAAACTTAGACAAGCCATTAAAATAAAGCTGTTCTTTTTTACCCGAATAAACATTAACCTCATCACTATGACTACTCATATTATCACGACTTGCCATTTCTACCGGAAAATATTCCTTAATAGCAACAGGTAAATCAAGAGTATTATCCCATCCAATATAAGTAATACCAAAACCACCTTCACCAAGAACAATACCCACCGTATATCGGTTATTTAAAACTGAACCAGGTTTAAGACATCTTAGTTTTGTATGATGTTCAATTACATTAAATCCACAATGAGGGCATATTAATTCACCATTAATATCTTCCATACATGCATAACATCTTTTAAACTCAGCCATAACTCAATCTATCCTCCATCATATCCAAACGGCAACAGCGGTATAATTATCCATATCACTATCTTTGCCATTTTCTAATATTATTTTTTCCATTTTTTTAAGCCACCCAGAAACCGTAAATGAACTATTTAAGGTTTTCTCCATATCACTATCCTCAATATATTCCCAAAAACCATCTGAGCATAATAAAAATTGACAATTCTTTCTATAACTTTCAGGTTCTTCTAATTGGAACTGAGAACTACTCCACTCGCTTCCAATGGTTCTTAGTAGCCTATTTCTATCAGGATGATGTCTAATTTCGCTTTCATCAATTTCACCCGTCTTAACAAGAACCTGTGGTACACTGTGATCCAAGGTTCTTTTCACTATCTTTTTATCTTTAAAACAGTAAAGTCTTGAATCCCCCACATGTCCCCAAGCAAGCGAATCCCGATTAATTCTAAGAAGGACCAATGTGGTCATCATTCTAGTTAGTTCAATATTCTCTTCCTTCTTCTTCATGACTGCTTCCTGCGCCCCTAAGAAACACTCTTCTAAACTCTTTGAAATATCGTCATCCTTCAAATATAACTCTTTCACAGCATCTACTGCCGTCTTTGAACAAATCTCTCCATTTCCCTGTCCACCAAGACCATCAGCAACAGCTGCAATAAAGTCATTACCATTTTTTTTAATTAGAAACGAATCTTCGTTATAATCACGTTTTCCTTGTTTACTAATTGCTGCACTTCTAATCATTCAAAATGCTCCTATAATCTAATATTTTTTTCTTTAAACATGAACCTTCTTTGACCACTTACTGTAAATCTTTTTACCCTTATATTTCGTATAAGTTCTAACTCTCAAATAAAAGTTTGTTGAATTCAAAGGTCTACATACTTTATTTCTGGATATTCTTCCACACATAGTATTGGCTTTAGCCCACTTCTTACCTACCAGTGCTTGAACCTCCTGAAACTCACCTTCTGATTTTATATAACTCAGCATAATAAATTTACCAGCCTTATTATTAATCTTAAGAATAGGCCTAATCAAACTCACAGGAACTTTAGCACTTGATATGCTAGATTCATAAGAACCATTATTTTTAATACATTCAACTTTATAAAAATAAGTCCTACCATAACTAACCTTTGAATCTAAGTATCTATTCTTAGAAGTCTCATTAATGCATATATATTTTCCATTTTGGGATTCAGACCTATAAACCTTATACAGTGTTACATCACTCTGAATACTCCATCTAATATCTACAGCTTTAACATATCTAACCTGCATTGCCTTGCCGTACTTACTAGAAAAAACATAAGTACGATTCTTTTTAACACTTGATTTAACTGAAATACTAAAACTAGCATTAGAATCACCACTCGAATTCTCCCTATTACTACTTGTTGCAGTTGCTGTAGGAACTGGCGTACTGTCAGTAGATGTGCTATCACTCTTTGGTATAGCTGTCTGTAATGAATTAATTTCATCACTTGATGTATCGGCACTAGGTGAGCTTGTCGCCTCAACTGGCAACTCGGTAACTAAATCATCAGTTTCAGGTTGCTTTGTAGGTACTTGTGTTGGAGAAACTGTAGCTTCAGGAGTAGGACTCGATACAGGCATCTTTGTCTCACTTGGACTCTTCGTCTCAATTGGCTCTTCAGTTTCTACTGCCTGAGTAGCTGAAGGAGTGGTTACCTGACTCTGCTCCTGCTTAAGCTTTTCAAGTTTTGCTTCATAATTCTCAAGCATTTTTAAATTAGTATTACCAACTATTGCTTTTTGATCATCAGTTAATAGCTCATAAACCACCCTCGCATCTGTTATTTTATGAGAATCTTCCAAAGTACCATTCCAATTTACTAAATCAAGAATCATATTAATTACAACTTGGGCTTTCTCTTTATTATCATTATCCCGCAAAGTATTATATTTATTCCTAGCATTAAGTAAATCAGTGTAGTTATCAACTAAAGCTTTAAAGTCATCATCCAGATGATCATACCTTTTTTCAGCAGCTGAAATTTTCGCATCACACTCATCAGTATACTCAACACCTTCGCTCACAATACTTTTAATCAATTCCTTAACTTCGTTAACGTTTACAATATTAGTATCATATCGTATTTTCAACTTATCAATCATTTCCTCAGCATTAACTAAAGCTATATAATAAGAATAATCCATTATATTCTTTTGATAATCCGACAAACCATCATAGACCTCTCGCGCCTCATTAACTTTATCAACATCTTGCGGATAGGATAAGTCTTCGTCATATCCTATAGCCTTAATTTTCTCTATAAACTTATCAATCGCTATTTGATCAGTGGATTTACTAGAATCGTAGATGTATACAATTGCTAATCCTTCAACTCCTAAAGCATCATTTGATTTCACATTTACAAATGTTATTCCCTCGGCTTGTTTATCAACACTTAAACAACCATCCGTATATTCTGCTTTAGCAATTGTTTCATCCTCAACATATACTTCAAATGATTCTACACTTTCTAAAGCATTATTTAACGCAATAATTGAAGTACGATTTTTATCCTCCTCACTAATATCAATTTTTATATACTCTTCCATTTTTACATTGGTAACATAAGTATTAGTATCTTCCTCATTAAACTCGACTACAGGATTTTTAGAATCTCCACTATATGAAATTGTATAATTAACATCTGTATTACTCTTCTTATTTTTAAATATCCAATCAGCATATGAGTTTTTAGGTAGACATATTTCAACCTCATTATCTGAATCAGTAATAGATTCTTCAAATTCTATATCTACCATATTTCTAATACTCTCAGGAAGAGTAATAGTTTCTAAACCATAACAAAATTCAAAACTTCCTCTATATGCTCCACCAATAGAGACAACACCTTCTTCTATTGTTAAACTACTTAACTCTGAACATTTTTCAAACGCCTTACAATCAATGATTTTTACATTTCCAGGTATTGTTAATTCACTTAAATTAGTACATTCAGAAAAGCTACTCTTTCCAATATATACAAGATTACTTGAAAAACCAATTGTCATTAATGATTGGCATTTTGCAAAAGCATGGTCTTCTATTAACTTTACAGAATCTGGCATATTAATCTTTTTAATTGTACTTCCATAGTAAGCACCTTTACCTATAACAACTATGTCATCAGGAATCGTTGTCGCATCACATGCAAAAACCAATTTATATGTAGGCTTCTCAATGATTCCATTACAATTATTTCTACTGTCATACTTTGGATTTTTTTCTGCAACAGTAACTTCTTTTAGTTTATTTGTTGGAACTATCCCATATCCAATACTAGTAAGATACTCGCTGATTTTAATAGTTTCTGAGCCTTTACAACCAAAAAATGCCAAGTCTCCTATGGAAGTTAAAGAATCTGAAAACTCAGTTGGTGCAGTAAGATTATTGCAATTACAAAAAGCGCACTCACCAATAGAGGTAACATAATCTAATAACTTACCAATATCCTTTAAATTAGAACATCCATAAAAAGCCGAATCTCCTATTTTATCAACCATTGGCACCGTAATACTTGTTAAACTTGAATTCATAAATGCTTCATCATCAATATAAGTAATTCCATTTTCAAAACTTACATTTGTTACCTTCGTACCATAAAAAGCCCTCTTTCCAATAGCTGCTATATAGTATGTCTTATTTAGTATAAAACTATAAGGTATTGTAATATTCTTTTTTATCCCAAGATATTTTGTTATCTTCACTCTATCACCAGAGATGATTTCAAATTCAAATTCAAATCCATTTCCATCGTTATAATACAATTCACTTGAATCACCTTCTGGATTCTGTGTTACAGTTGGAGAAACTGTTGTTGAAGGTGATAGTGCATCAATATACTCAATTGTCCCAATTTCACTCTCACACGGCGCTTCTGCCAAATTATAATATCCAACGCTACCCACAACACCCTCTTTTATTTCATACATTTTTTCTGGTAGTTTAATGGATAATGACGTACCAATTTTAAGTGGTGTTTTTATTGATTTTATACATGTTCCATATAAAAAATCACTCGAATCTTTAATTTTTGACATATCAAATAAGCTTAAATCCACTTCATTTAAAGAAGTACAACCATAAAACATATTAGAAATATCTTTTAGCCTATATGTACTAAAACTACTTAAATCCACACTTTCTAATGATGAACATTTATAAAACATACCGCTCATATTTGATACAGAGAAAACATCAAAAGTGCTTAAGTCTAGATTTATCAACTGTTTACATCCACTAAACATGTTAGACATATCTTGGACTTGACTGGTATTAAATGAATCTAGGGATAATTCTTTTAATTCTGCACATCCACTAAACATATAGCTCATATCTGCTGCAACAGTTGTCATAAAGAAACTGCAATCAAGCTCACCCAAACTTTTACAACCTTCAAAACAATGACTAAAATCTGAAACTCTACTAGTATCTAAACCTTCTATATCCACATATTCCAATTTTTCACAGTTGTAAAACATATAGTCCATTTTTGAAAATCTATTTGACTCTTCTTCACCAATTTTTACATACATCAAATTTTTACAACCATAGAACATCCTAGATAAAGAAGATAACTCTACTCCATCTTCAATTTCAACAGAAGCAATGGTAGAACAATTCTCAAATAATCCCTTATCATATCCTGCATCAATAACTGTATCATAAATAGCACCATCTATAAAAGTTTGAGATTTAATAACTATTTTCCTATCATACCCCTTGTAACTATTAATTAACAATTTTTTTAAACTTTTATTAACATAATAGTCATATTCCGAATACCAAGGATCAAATAAATCATCTTCATTGACTAAAACCAACTCACTACTAGTTGGTGCTTCCATTAATGAATTATATGAATTTTCTTTTGATACATTGTTAACTACTTCAACCATCGGATAATAAAAATCAACTTGTAATGATGAATTAACTTTTCGAGGAGTTTTAATTCTTTGCACAATTGTATGATAGAAAATATCTTCTATATTTGTAACGCTATCAAAAGTAAAACCACTCATATCAATATATTTAATACGATAAACGTTATCAAACATGTGAGCCATATTTTCAACTTTACTAGTATCAAATCCACCTAATTCCAAATATCTTAATGCTTCACAGCCTGCGAACATAAATTGCATACTATTAACTTTACTAGTATCAAATCCGCTTAAATCAATCTCATTTAGATTTGTGCACCCACAAAACATTCCTTCCATTTGTTCAACACTACTAGTATCAAATCTACTTAAATCAAGATTAGTTAAACTCGGACAATTATCAAACATATCTGACATTTTTACAGTATTACTAGTATCAAATCCATTAAAATCAATCTCTGTCAGATTTGTGCATCCATAAAACATTCTAGATATGTCACTACTTGCTTTTACACCATCTTCAATCTCCACACCAATAAGCTCAGTACACTCCTGGAATACTCCTTCTGCTTCATCTCCATAATAGTAATAGTAATAGTCATCTTTATAATATCCTAATACAACATTATAAAGTTTATTATCACTAACTGCGCATGAATAGATTTTTGCATACACTAAATCAGTAGGACATTTTTCTATATATAAATTTCCTAAATCATCTGTATAACACTTATAATCTCTATACCAACTCTCTAATTCTTCAATTGCACTTCCTGAAATTAATTCAGAATTTACTGGAGCAAATTCTAATGATGTAATAGGTTTTGTATCAATCTCACCATTATTCACTTCATACATATTAGATTCAAAATA
>JAILNN010000069.1 GCA_024691565.1 Lachnospiraceae bacterium
AGTTGCTGATGTTATTTTGTTTAATAGGTGTGATGAGAGCTTGAATAAGGCTGATATTCGAAGGGCGTTGAAGATTCTCAATAATAGAGCGGAGATTTATTTCGAGAATGTTGACGGGAAGCTTGATTATGGCCTTGATGAATTTAAGCTTGCTAGCGATGGAGATGTTTGTGAAATTACAGATGAAATCTTTTGTCCTTGGTTTGTGGACTGTGTCGAGAATGCTGAGAAGTATTATGATAAGAGAATTTGCCTAAAGTTGATGGTGACTTACGGTGAGGGACTTAAGGAGAATCAATTCTATGGTGGTAGACTGGTTGCAGTTTGTTGTCGTGCAGACGCCCAATTTATAGGATTTGTATGCCAGTATAACGGATTTGCAGAAAATGGTGAAAACCAGGTTGTCGACAAAAACCAGGTTCTTGATGTAACGAAAGTTGATGATGCAAATCAAGAAAATGGTGAAAACCAGGTTGTCGACAAAAAACAGGTTCTTGATGAAACGAAAGTCGATGACGCAAATCAAGAAAATGGTGAAAACCAGATTGTTGACAAAAACCAAACTAACAAAAAGATTTCTAAACCTAAACAAAAAGATTGGGTTGAGATTGAAGCGTTAATTTCTAAGGGTGGTAGAGTCGAAAATAAGGGAATTATCCTTTTGGATGTGATTGATTTAAAGATAATCGAGACGCCTGAGGATATTTATATGTTACCAGATGGTGGGAAACCGCTAGAGTAAGTTTTAAAGTTTTAGTTTTATAAGGAGAAATATTATGTCTAAGAGAGAGGTACCTATTGTTGTAGTTACTGGTTATTTGGGTTCAGGAAAGACAACCCTTATGCAGAAAATTTTGGAGCAGGAGAATAGAAGAATTGCGCTAATTGTTAATGATATGGGTAGTATTAATATCGATGCTGCGCTTCTTAATAATTCTCAAAATACGATTGTTCAGGTTGAGATGGTAGAGATGCAGAATGGATGCATTTGTTGCACACTTCGTGATGAATTTATGGCTGAAATCGAGAGACTTTCAAATGATGAAAGTATTGAGGCTATCTTTGTTGAAGCCTCTGGAATTAGCGAGCCATCATCGATTGCTGGGGCGTTTGTGACCTATGAAGAGATGACACCTGATACAAGAGTTTATTTGAAAACGGTTGTTTCTGTTGTTGATGCAGATAGAATTTATCGTGAATTTTTGCATGATCTTATGGCTGATGATGAGGTGGAAGATGGAGATGTAATTAACCTCATTATGGACCAGATTGAGTTTTGTAATTTGATGATTTTAAATAAGACTGATTTGCTTTCGGGTGCGCAACTTGAGGAAGTAAAGGCTGGTCTTAGAAATCTTCAGCAGGAAGCTGATATGATTTGCTGTGTGAATGGTGATGTGGATTTGGAGGTTATTTTAAATCGTCCAGATTTTGATTTTGAAGAAGTTGAGGCGTATAGTACAGTTCAGAAGGCGTTAAATTCATGCGAACATGAAGATAAAGAGGCATGTGTTGACGAATATGGAATTTCCTCTTTTGTATATGAGGATAGGCGTCCACTTAATCGTGATGCGTTCGACAAACTTTTGGAAGAGTACCCTGAAACTTTAATTAGATCTAAGGGATATATTTGGTTTGATGATGATTGGAAGCATGTTCAGTTGTTTGAGCAGGCAGGAAGAAATGCGTCAGTTACTGAACTTTCTGAGTGGGTTTCTGCATGGCCTGACGAGGAGCTTGCACCTATCATTGCAGACTTCCCGGATTTAAAGGATGATTGGGACGAAGTGTATGGTGATAGATGTAATCAGCTCGTATTCATCGGCAAGGGATATAAGAAGGCTGAGATTTTGAAGTTATTGGATGAATGTGTGGCAGTGTAATGGAGTAATATCCTCCATCACACAACATTTATTGCGCCTGGGACGCATTCAATTTTCATGTAGTCTCTATCGAGGGCGTCTTCGCCATCAGTGTGTACGGTCATTTCTCTATCGTTCTTTATGGTGATTGATTTTACTTTTTGTGTGAAAAAGCCCTTCTTACCTTCGTGTTTACCGCGGGAGAGGGAGACTAGGTTTAAGAATCCAGATGCTCTGCTCATTCCATGGGCGGAGCATATATCTAGCATGCCGTCGGATGAATCTGCATTTGGAGCCATTGGAACACCGCCTCCTTCTGCAAAAAGGTTTAGCGCTGCTATATAAATCATCTTGTCTAGATGAGTGTTCTTTGTTTCTAATTCTCCGTTGGAATTCATTTCTTCATATTCGATTTCGCAGGAAGAATAGTCCATTGAAAATATGGTCTGTATGGTGAGAATTATATAGGTGAGTTTACCTAATCCAATTTTATTTAAAACCTTCTTTAGGGACGATGTTTCAGCTTTTCTGCACACTAAAGCGTCCATTCCCATACCTGTACTTATGGCAAAATATTTTGTTGTTCCGTCTGAAAATGTAACCTTGCCTATGTCGACAGATTTGAAATTATTATAATTATCGGTGACTGCATTATAGAATTCTTCGCTGTCTCTTTTTATGTGTAGCCCTCTTATAAAGTCGTTTCCAGAGCCCGTTGGATAGACACTTAGGAACAAATGTTCGTCTGCAAATTTGTATATTTCTTCACTTTCATTTTTAGCATTCATTATTCCATTTACGACTTCATTTATTGTTCCATCGCCACCGAGTACAATTATTTGAGTCTTGAAATTTTCATCTGG
>JAILNN010000091.1 GCA_024691565.1 Lachnospiraceae bacterium
TATACCTGATGGAGTGACGAGCATTGGATATGCTGCTTTTGATGAGTGTGAGAACTTATCAGAAGTAACACTTCCGGATTCTTTAATAAGTATAGGGGAATTTGCGTTTTCGGACACTAAGCTTGAAACAATCAATATTCCTATAAGTGTAACTAATATAGGAAGACATGCTTTTAACTCGACACCATGGCTAGATAATAAACTTAAAGAAAATTCTTTTGTTATTGTTAATAATATGTTAATTAAATGCGCAGCTGAAGGCGATGTAGTGATTCCTGATGGGGTCACAAAGGTTGTTGATTGTTCAAATAATGGGATTACTTCTGTAACTGTACCAACAAGTGTTCGTGTTATAGATAATCAAGCATTTGCTAGTAACCAAAATATGAGATATGTAATAATTTCAGAAGGAACAACTACAATTGGGGATGAAGCATTTCTTGAATGTGGTAATTTGGTAACAGTTTATATGCCTAGCACCGTAACTAGTATTGGTGAGAGAATTTTTGGTATGTACGATATAAATTATAATGTTACACAGACAAATGACAATGTTTGGGTTATTGGAACTGATGATCATTATTATGTAGCAGCTTATTGTAGAAGTAACGGAATTAAGTATTCTGTTATGAATTCTGAACCAACATCAGTACCTGATCCAACTGCAACTTATGCCCCTCCAATTTCAACAACTGCACCTATAACTACAACTGCACCTACAACTACAACTGCACCTACAACAATTACAACTGAGCCTACAAATACAGTTGCACCTGCTATTATAAATATCGATTCTACTGGAACAAATGCAGCAGCTAATACAGCTTCTAATAGCTCAGTTCAGAAACCTTCGACAACAGCTACTGCATCAGCTACGGATACTGGTGATATTGAGCTTACTCAGGTTGTGATTAAGTCAGCAAAAAATAATGCTAAGAAATCTGTTTTAGTTAAGTGGAGTGCAATTTCAGGTGCTGATGGATATCAGGTTCAGTATTCACTTAAGAAAAACTTCAAGGGTAAGAAATCTAAGAAAGTTAAGGCTACAAAGGTTAAGCTTAAGAAGCTTAAGAAAAAGAAAAAATATTTTATTAGAGTTCGTGCCTTTAAAATTGTAAATGGCGAGTTTGTTTACGGTAAATGGAGTAAAGTTAAGAAGGTTAGGATTAAAAAGTAATTTTGAATTAGAATTATTATGAATCTATATATGTGATTTTATAGATATTGACGATACCGAGATGGAGAAATCTGTCTCGGTATTTTTGTTGAATTTTGTATTTACTTTTATATGGTTTGGGAATATAATACAAGAGTTGATTAAAGATGCATATGGGAGCGGCTGACAGCCTGCTGAGAGGAAGTGTTGACACTTCGACCATTCACCTGATTTGGATAATGCCAACGTAGGAATTTGCACTACAAATACTTGATAAGATTGATTCTGGTTTTGTGTGATTTATAGTGTGTGAGTTTGTTTGGCTGTCCGAAGGGGCAGCTTTTTTCAGTGTTACTGGTTCATTGGGGACACCACTTTGAATCTTAATTAGCACCGCAAGGTGTAGGCGTTGAAAAGGAGATTAAATATGGCTAGAAATTATGCTACACAAATGGATGCTGCGAGAAAGGGTATTGTTACTCCTGAGATGGAAATCGTAGCGAAGAAGGAAAATCGTACATGCGAATTTATTCGCGAGAAGGTTGCAGATGGAACAATTGCAATTCCAGCAAACATTAATCATGAAAATCTTGATCCTAATGGAATCGGAAGTATGCTTAAGACAAAGATTAATGTTAATCTTGGAGTAAGTCGTGATTGTAAGGATTATGACATCGAGATGCAGAAGGTTATGAAGGCGGTTGATTATGGCGCTGAGGCTATTATGGACTTGTCGAGCCATGGAAATACTCAGCCATTTAGACAGAAGCTCTGCAAGGAATGTCCTGCGATGGTTGGTACAGTTCCAATTTATGATTCGGTTATTCATTATCAGAGGGATCTGGCAACTCTTACAGCGAAGGATTTTGTTGATGTGGTTAGGTTGCATGCAGAAGATGGCGTGGATTTTGTTACGCTCCATTGTGGAATTACTAGAAAGACGATTGAGGAAGTTAGAAACGGAAAGAGAAAGATGAATATTGTTAGCCGTGGTGGTAGCCTTGTTTTTGCATGGATGTCTATGACAGGCGAGGAAAATCCGTTTTATGAATATTATGATGAGATTCTTGAGATTTGTCGTGAATATGATGTTACCGTTAGTTTGGGTGATGCATGTCGTCCAGGATGTCTTGCGGATGCGACAGATTCAGTGCAGATTCAGGAACTTTTGAGACTTGGTGAATTGACAGAGCGCGCATGGGCGAAGGATGTCCAGGTAATGGTTGAAGGACCGGGACATGTCCCTATGGACCAGATTGCGGCTAATATGAAGATTCAGCAGACAATTTGTAAGGGTGCACCATTTTATGTTTTGGGACCTCTTGTTACAGATATTGCACCTGGTTATGACCATATTACAGCGGCTATTGGTGGTGCTATTGCGGCAGCTGCTGGTGCGGCATTTTTATGTTATGTTACACCTGCAGAGCATCTTGCGCTTCCTAATGTTGAGGATGTTCATCAGGGAATTATCGCCAGCAAGATAGCGGCGCATGCAGCGGATATTGCAAAGGGACTTCCTGGAGCACTTGATCAGGACAATAGAATGGCTGATGCGAGACGTGCACTTGACTGGGATGCCCAGTTTAAGGAGGCTTTGGATCCAGAGGTTGCGAAGGCTATTCGTGATAGCAGACTTCCAGAGGATGACCACTCTGATACATGTTCTATGTGTGGAAAATTCTGTGCTGTTAGAAGTATGAATAAGGCGCTTGCAGGCGAATATATTGATATTTTATAAGGTGGCACTGCTGATTGTTATGTGGTTTGCCGGCTGACAATTGTGGCTTTTAAAGATATGTTTTAAGGCCGAAATGTCTGTCGGTAGACAGTTTAAAAGCATGCGTGAACTGTTGGGAGGTTACAGATTGTGATACAGGATATTTATCCAAGTAGGTTTAATAATTCTTATGTTCCTTTTGAGATTAGAAATGATGATATTATATTGATTTTTGATGACGAAGGAAAGGTTTTGGTTCATGAAGAGGATGGAATGGTATCGCTTGTAAATGAAGTTTCAAAGGAACTTGCGAAGACGTATCTATTTTCTTTGGATGAGCAGAGATTCTTTCTTGCGATGGAATCTGACTATGCTGAAAATGAGACAGAGAAATATATGACTATTAGGGACATAAGGAAAAAGGCCCCTCAAAAGACGGTTTTTGTTTTGTTTACGGCATATCATTTATGGCAGTGGTATTCGGTAAATAAGTTTTGCGGGAGATGTGGAGAAAGAGTCGAGTTTCATGCAAGTGAGAGGGCGCTTCAGTGCCAAAAATGCGGCAATATCATTTATCCGAGAATCAATCCGGCGGTTATTGTCGGGGTTACTCGGGGGGATGAAATTCTTATTACAAAGTATAGACGAGGATATGCGCATAGTGCACTTGTTGCCGGATTTACGGAAATTGGAGAGACTCTTGAGGAGACAGTTGAGCGCGAGGTTATGGAAGAAGCTGGAATTAAGGTTAAGAATATTCGGTATTATAAGTCACAACCATGGGGAATGGCACAGGATATATTGGCTGGATTTTTCTGTGAAGTCGATGGCGACAGCGAGATAAAGATGGACGAGAATGAGCTTAAATACGCCGCTTGGGTTAAGAGGGGAGATATTGAATTGCAACCTGATAACTTAAGTTTGACTAATGAAATGATGAAGGTTTTTAAGTATGATGAAATATAAAAAAGGAGGGTTTACAGTATGAATGATGTAATTAAGGCTATGAAGGAACGCAGAAGTATTCGCAAGTTTAAGTCTGAGATGCCAAAGAAAGAGGATATTCAGGCCATCGTTGATGCAGGTCTTTATGCAGCAAATGGTAGAGGTGGTCAGGCAGCGATTACGATTGCAGTTACTAATAAGGAAATGAGAGATAAGATTTCAAAGGCTAATTGTAAAATTGGCGGATGGGATGAGAATTTTGATCCATTTTATGGAGCGCCTGTTATCTTGATTGTTCTTATGGATAAGAATTGGCCTACTGGTATTTATGACGGCAGTCTTGTTATGGGTAATTTGATGCTCGCAGCGCATTCGCTCGGACTTGGAAGTATTTGGATTCATCGTGCAAAGGAAGAGTTTGAGATGCCGGAATACAAAGAGTTGTTAAAGGAACTCGGTATCGAGGGTGACTGGGAAGGTGTTGGCCATTGCGCTGTTGGATATATTGATGGAGATGTTCCAGAGGCAGCTGCTAGAAAAGATGGAAGAGTATATTGGATTGAGTAGACTTTTTCATGTTGGATTATGTTAGATATTAGGTGAAATTGAACCACCCCTGCTTAATGACAAATTGTTACTGGTCATAAGAGGGGTGGTTTTTTATTTGGATTTTACCACGTTTCTCACCTTTTTCAATTCCAATTTATTAGGGGGATTTTTTTTTCGTAAATTTAGTGATTATATATGGATTCTGTAGTATAATTATGGGGATTTTTAGTTTAAGTATGTGATTGAGATTAATTATTTAGTGTGAGTTTGAAAGTTTTAAAGCAAGTTTAGTTTTTGGAGGATATAAATGAAATCTAGGGAAAATGCAAATGGAAAGTGGGTTTGTCCGAGTTGTGGGGCAGTGCTTGATTCGAGGGCTGTTTCATGCGAGTTTTGTGGATATGAGAATGTTGCGAGGGCTGAGCAACAAGAGGCGGCTAATTTAAGTGATATGGCGAGCAAGCATCAGCAGGAAATTAGCGGCATTGGTAATCGCATGGTTAAAAAGAGTGTGAAGATTGTGATTGCTGTTGTTGTGGTTTTGATTGCATTGTTTACTGTTGCGGTTGTGAGTTTATCTAGTGTGCTTAGGTCCTTTAAGGAAAATAATGTGCAGAAGGAGTATTCTGGTAAGGGAGATGCACTTAAGCACTTTGAGAAGCTTTATCAGGATAAGGATTATGAAAAGCTTAAGGATGAGTATTATGATAGTAGCTATTCAGGGGCTTCGTTTGGCAAGTATGCTAATACTGCAGAGATTTATTCGAATTATGATTATGCAAGTTTTATCCTGGATAATTGCTATAATAAGTCGACATTTTTTAGGTTGGATGAAGTGAATAACGGACTTAGGAATGCATTTAAGACTCTTCATAGGTGTGAAGAAATGAGAGAAAAGGGATTTATTTATGGAGAGGGCGATGCGATTGAGGATATGGAAGGGCAGCTATTAGATGTGCTTAAGAATCAGTGGCTTCTGACGGATGAGGAGATTTCTGAGGGAAAGGAAAGATATGTTTCTCCGAAGACTGATTATTCGGATATGGCGGAGACCGTTATGAAGCGTGTTGAAGATAATAGAAAATAGGAGAGTGCGACTATGATATGTAAGAATTGTGGTGCAAATTACAAACTTAGGGAGCTTAGATGCCCATATTGTGGGACAGAGAACGGACTTGGGCGCATATGGCTTATGCGCAGGAATGAGACAATTAAAAGATTTGAGGCTGAAAAACGAGAGGCAAAGCAGAGATTTGTCCCTTATGTTGTGAGTAAGCTTGTGAATAGATTGATTTTGCTTTTTGCGATATGTTGCATTGTTATGGTGGGAGTGCTTATCCATGCGGCGGTGCAGAAGTATGGAGGGAGCGCGAGTGCCGATGCGAAGAAAAAGGCGATGGCGCTTTATGAGGATGATGAGTTCTATGAATTGCATGAATATATGAGTGCCAATAACCTTTATGGAAAAGTGCCGGATTATGTTACGCAGGCGGCTGCGCTCGCATATGATTATAATGAGTTTTTAACTTTCCGAATGATATATGTGCCAGAGAATCCGGGCGAGTGGGAAGAAGATGATATAAAGTTTATTTTGGGAAAAACGATGAATCTATATACGCATGATGAAGGGGTTTATGACGCAGAGTTTGAGGAAAATCAGGAGTTATATGAGGTATATCGAAAGAGGCTTCGTGCGTTTTGGATGGGGACTCTTAGGTGCAGCGAGGAAGAAGTTGAATTTTTAGCCGATGAGGACAGCCAGTATAAACCTGAGGAAATGAAGAACTTGTGCTCAGAAATCTTAGAAAGGGGTGCGGCTTATGCAGAATAATGGAAATGGAAACTTCCAAAATAATGGAGGGAACGCAGGACCGAACATGAATGGGAATGGCGGTTCTACACAAGTAGATTATCATTCACCGAACCCAGTGTGGTTCTTTATTAAGGTGATGATTCTTCTTGGTTTCATCGGGATTTTTATGGCACTCCTTTTTGGATATGTTGTGATAAAGAATGACGGTAAAATGGTCCGTGATTATTCTAATGATACAGATTATTATGATAGATATTATTATAATGGCGAATATGGATTTTTAAGGCAGTCTCTCTATTTATATAAAATTGAGGACGATGGTGGCGAGGTATATGGAAAGTATTGGGAAATCGTGCATGCGTATGAGCATTATACTGCAGCGAAGGATTATTCGGAGAGTGCGAAAAGTGGGGCGCTTGATTATGCTGGCGAGATGGCAGATGAAGAAATAAAGGCGCTTGAAGAGATGGGAGAGAATGTCAAGTTCGAGGATAATCAGGAGAGGATTGATAAGATGATAGGGGAGTTTGAGTAGTGAACCCAAATATGTGCCTAGAAGTAGGCATTATAAAGGAGGCAATATGATTGTTTATGATGGTGTGAAGACGGATTTTTTAGCGAGTTGCGAGAGAGATTCGATTGCGATTGAAATTGAAGAGAATATATTGTCTAAGCTTGGAAGGCATACACCAAAGGCTGAGTTTAGGTCTTGGGAGAATTCGCTTAACTATATGTATAAGGTTTTGAATGATAATGCGATTCCAGATGATGCTGGAGTTGCGATTGAGTTTAATATTCCGCAGACTTCTAAGCGTGTGGATTTTATGATTTCTGGATATGGACAGGATGATAAGGCTGGTATGGTAATCGTCGAGCTTAAGCAGTGGGATTCACTCGATGAAGTTAAGGGGGCGGATGCGCTCGTTGAGACTTTTGTTGGTGGCGGAATTCGACGAGTTGTTCATCCATCATATCAGGCATGGTCCTATGCGCAGCTGATTCGCGACTATAATCAAGAAGTGCAGGATAGTGAGATTAAGTTATCGCCATGCGTTTGCATGCATAATTATATAAGACATGAGGGCGACCCTCT
>JAILNN010000099.1 GCA_024691565.1 Lachnospiraceae bacterium
ATCAGCCACCAAAGATGATGCGAAAAGAAGTCTCTGCTTATTGCTAAGCGCCAAACCACCAAAGCCCTTTGAATCCTTAATATAATCGAGGTTGCAGATTATATTAAGGATTCAAAGGGCTTTGGTGGTTTGGCGCTTAGCAATAAGCAGAGACTTCTTTTCGCATCATCTTTGGTGGCTGATAGTTATAACCATTCGAATAAGGCTGCAGCTGTTGGTACAGTTTAAAGTGTTATTTCAACAGTTATTAGCAATCAGATTGTTCTTATGATGATCGTATTCTTTGCTTAATGGTCATATTCTTTGATGTATAATAATTTGTTGTAAATTATATGGAACGTTTTGGTGAATTTTGTAAATTCACATTAGTTTTAAAGGTGGTTATAGATATTAATGTCTGTAGCCGCCTTATTTTTTTGGGTTAAAACCCCGTATTTTCAGCAAATTGAAAAAAAACAAAAAAACATTTTTTTTGTTATACTTTTGTTATGTTTGATGTTTTATAATGCGTTCAACAAATTAATAAAACCAAAAAAACTATGTACATTAAATTTTTAGGAGGACATTCTTATGAAGGAATTTGAATATGATGTAAACAATATAAATGGTGGAGAGGTAAAGACTCCATTTCTTTTTAAAGGAAATTTTTCAGCAGAGGATGTATCACAACATTTTCTTATGACTCAGAATTTAAAAGATTTTATTGAAAATCCTGAGGAAAGTGAGGAGTTATCAATGAGGTCTATGACCTTAGCTGCTACTCTTGCTATGAGTAAAGGTAAAAATAAAAGAAGAGGTGTGAAATTAGATGCAGATGGTTTTAAGGAGTTTTCAGAATTAATCGGAGATTATTATGATTTCTTTAATGAGAAAGAAAAGTTTGTAAGTGGACCAGTTAACAGCTATAGAAAAAGACTTTTTAATACATTTAAGAATTACAATAAAATGCTGATTAATGGGGATGTTGAAATCATACAGAATGCGGGATTATATAGTCCTTTAGCAAGTATTGCTCAGGAATTTGGCGTTGATTTTCCATCTCCTATCTTTAGTGTAAAAGATGAAAATGGGAATATAAAAGAAGAGACAAAGATTGATTATGCTGAATATGAAAAGAGAATGAAGAAATTCGGATTTGCCGATATCTTGATGGAAGAAGTGGAGTATGATGCATCAGTTCTTGTTCCATTTTTAGAAGCTAAAAAGAGAAAAGATGATTTTGGTGCTATGCATAGAAAATGCAAAAAGAAGACCTATGATCATCTTCTTAGACAAAAAAAGAATATTGAAAAGATGTTGGCTGTAACAGTAGAAGATGTTATAGACATGTATCCATTTTCTAAAACTCCAACATTACTTAAGAACAACTGGCAGGGAGATAGATATGGTCAGGTTACAAAAAACATTATAGATAATAAGATTTCTGCTTTAGAGCATGGACTTAGTGTTGAGGATTTAGCTGTAGTTGGTGATTTATATTTTATTAGAAAGAGTATTTTACAAAATCAAGAAATTTCTCAAAGAGATAAAACTAAGTATGCTAAAATTTGTGAGGATTTTTCAAAGACAAATATTTCAACTCCAGAAGAAAGACAAAAGCTTTATGATACTTTAGTTCCTGTATATAAGGTATATAGAAAGTATTCTAACAATAGAACTTCAGAAGAAATGTACAATCGTTTTGATAAAGTAAAGAAGGAAGTTGTTGATCTTTCATCAGTAAGCCCTGACGAGAGAGATCGTAGGGATATGATTAAGAAATTAGAAGAGTATATTAAGGGACTTAGTGTAAAGCATAGAGGAACACTTCATTCTGGTGATAGTACAGAAATGGGTTTGCTTAAAGATGCTGCTAAGAAGACTTTAAGAGATCTTAAGGCACATACAGATTCAAGTATTTATGATGATGACCTTATTAGGGATGATTTTGATACACTTACAAAGTTGGCACATGATTATGCTAAGAAGAAGAAAGATGATGCTGTAGAATCAATTAAAGCAAAGGGATATGATGAGGAAAAAGAGAGACAGCTCATTAGAGATTGGAAGCCAAGTAGCCGTATGGGTAGAATTCGTCTTAAGACAGCTAAGGAAATGGATGATGTTTGTGGAACTTTCCTTAGAAAGCTTAGAATTGAGAGAAAGACTAGAACAGCTGAGAATTATACTCTTCAGGATATTAAAGATGCTGATTTTAATATTATGAGAGCATCAGATTTTAAAAATACAGAATCGATGCCATATAAGGCTGGTATTGCACAGATTATTAATAACTATAGTATGAAGCCTTCATTTGTTCCTGAATTCTGTGGTGATGCAGATAAGCTTTATAGTAAGGATTTCTTTTTAAAGAATGTTAAGCAGCTTTATGTACCAAATATAACTAATGAGACTTTTGGAGTTGTTGCTTACGCTGCAGTATTTGATTCTAAGAATGTTGATTTGAGTATTTTTGGAGATAAGGATACTGTTATCCAGACAACAAATGAGGATACATATCGTCAGTCAAGAACCATGTTTACAATGGATATGGCTCTTGATAAGCCAAGAGCATCAATGTATGAGCACTTCTATAAGGGTACAATTGGACCAGCAAGAGATAAGGCACAGGAAGCACTTATAGCATATAGAAATGGAGATAATAGCTTACTTGCTGACATCATGGCTCAGGGAATGAAGGAACTTCAGCATGATTGTGTTTTGACATCTGAATTATCAACCACTGGAAACTTTGCTTTCAATGCAGGTATGCTTGCTAAGATGGGAGAGTTTATCAATAAAGATAAAGCATTACATGATGCAGTTGTTGAGAAGTTTGGACCTGAAGTAAGAGCAGCAATCAATGATACTCTTAGAATTAAGACTTATATGGATGAAAGTATCCAGGGTGAGCAGGAGTTGCAGAGAGCAAAAGATAATAAGAAAGAATTATCAGTAGCTGAAAAGAGACAGCACATCCATAATATCATTCGTTTTAACTTTATGAGTGCATATCATAAAGATGCGTTCTTTAGAATGCAGGAGGATGATCCAGCTTCTCTCCAGTATAGAGAGTCTGAGGAGTTCATGAAGAGTGGTTTTGGCATGAAGGGTGTTACAAACCAGGATGTTATCAATAAGGATTTCAAGAATCTTGAAGCAGCAATTAAGCCTATTTATGAGATTAATGGAAGATTACGTACTAAGGAAGGTAAAGATAAGCTTAATGCAGATGTTGATAAGATTGCTAGTAGTATCGATCCAAATGCAAGCGTAGATGTTATTATTAAGCAGATTGGAGCGTTTAAAGAAACAATCAACAATATGAAGATGAGCGAACTTAAGGCTATGGGAGCTAACAAAGTAGCTGCTAATCAGGTTGGAAAAGAAAAAATGATTAAGCCTGCTAAACCAATGGCTCCTGGAAAGTAATTCTTTAATTTAGTTATAAGGAAATATAATAAGGGACTGAGTAATCTGGAAATGTTTGCCAGATTGTTCAGTCCCTTTTTTATAATTTTTTATTAGGCTTCGTTTGAATATTTTGGCCATCTTTAGGCCGGGTTTTACGTTGATTTTCTATGCATTAATATGTTTTTGGATATTTTTTACACAGAGTTCTGTGTTGATTTTAGTCTCATTTTGTCCTCATACATATTATTATCTGCACGTTTAAATACATCTGCAACACTTGAGTCTGCGTCGTATTTTGACATTCCACAGGCAACGATAACCCCATTTGATTTTAGTGCTTCCTCATTGTGGTCATACATTTTTTGCACAAGATTATCAATATCATCATAGTCTGAACCTTGTGAAATTACTACAAATTCATCGCCACCAATACGGAAAACTGGGCTATGCTTAAATGTGTAGCAGATTATTCTGCAGGCTTCACGAATATATTGATCTCCAGCTTGATGTCCAGATGTATCATTTATAATCTTTAAATCATTTATATCAAGCATAACTAATGCAAAAGGTGGAGCACAATTATTTTCAATCTCAATATTTATGCGTGATTCCAAATTAGAATAAGCAAGCTTATTTTTTACGCCTGTTAAGGCATCTATAATTACCTGAGATTCTGCTTTTTCCACACGTTTTTCCATTTTTTCTTCTTGTCTTACCTGTGTATCAATATCGTTAAGACCGATAATTAGGCGTGGTCCATCTTGTTCGTCTACCATAGCTGCTTTCAGCTGAACGTGGATTACTTTACCGTTTGCGAAAAATCGATAACCGAAGGTGAAGATACCACAACGCTTAATTTCTTCCATAATGTTTTCTTTTGTAAACACAGCAAGAAAACGTTCTAAATCGTCTGGATGTGTGTATTTAGGAGCAACTTCACGTACTTCATCAAAGAAACTTTTCCCTTCTTTAGGTAAAGGAAAGACGTCTGTAAAAGTACTTTTTGAACTAAATTCATGGTAGTAATTTGTGACCGGCTCCACTACATGTATAACGATATAGTTACCAGTAATAGCGTGAAGACGCGCATAAACAATTCGTTCTTCGTGCAAACGTTCTTCTGCGCGGCGTTTCTTAACAAGCTCATCAATATCTGAAACGGCGATAACAATAAAGCGGTTATCATCCTTCATTCTTGAAACCTTCATCTGCACATAGAAAGTCCTATTTCCCTTAATTCTTCGATATGTCATCGTATATATATCATTTTTACTTAGAACTTCGCCTAAGAAGTCGCGAGTCATCGAAGTGATAAATAATTCTTGTTCATCTGGATGGACATAAAGCTTGCCTTCAATCGAACAACTCTTAAAGAAGTTTGTTGAACGCCTTCTTTCTACAAAAGCACCGAGATTATTATCAGTATAGTATTCAATAAAGTCACCATTTTCCATGTTGACATAGAACAAATCGGTGTAGTCACGGCTTAGAGCATGTGATATATGCGTATAAACCGTGCTTGTGCTCTTTAGTTTTTCATAAGAGTTTTTTAATTGAGCATTTTCTTTTAATAATTCGTTATATTTTTCTTCATATTCTTTTTCGTTCATATTGTTGTTCTCCCTGTTGTAAAAAAATGTGTATAGTTTCCCCTATTAATCGCTATTAATTTGATTCTTTTCGTTATTATTTTTCATTATGAGTTTTTACACTCAAATAATACCACCATATAGTTATTTTTATTTTCTTATATTTCACAGATTTCGTCAAGGTTTTGTGCCAGAATGACACATGATTTTTTTGTGTCTATATTTTTTGTGTGTATAGATGTAATTTTGCTTGTAAATACGGTGTTTACGAACAATTTGTATAAAAAATGAAGTGAGAAAAAGACCCTCAATGGTTAGTAAAAACCTAAGGATTGAGGGCCGCGTATTCTCAAGTTTTTTTGATTTTTTTTCTTTTCTATTTATTCTAATTTAATGCTATCTTTAACATTATCTTCCGGTTGCTGCAACGCCACCGTCGATGTTAATTAAGTCACCAGTAATATGGCGAACTAGTGGTGATGAGAGGAATACTGAAAGTGATGCAACTTCCTCTGCCTTTGCATAACGGCCATTTGGTGTTCCGGCTGCGAACTGCTTAACTGCATCTTCAGTCTTTACACCTTCTCCAAGTGCTTTTGACTCGATATCTCTCATCATTTCTGTATCAACAGGTCCTGGACAAACGCAGTTTACATTTACGCCTGTTGTTGCGAGCTCGAGTGCAAGAGATTTTGCAACACCTGCTACTGCATGCTTTGATGAAATATAAGGTGACATTCCTGGTGAACCCTGGAAACTTGCTCCTGAAGCAATTACAACGATTGAACCATCTCCCTGCTCAGCCATAACGCTTGCTGCATACTTCATTGAGAAGATTGCTCCAAATACGTTGATGTCATAAACACTCATAAAGTTCTCTTTTGTCTGCATTGTTACAGGTAAGATTGCGCCTTCAAATCCGGCATTATTCACTAATACATCTAAACGACCGTAATGCTCAATAGTCTTATCAACCATTGCCTTTACTTCGTCTTCGTTTCTTACATCCACAACCTGAGTGAATAGATGATCTTCTGCAATATCAAGATTAGCAGTAAGCTTATCTAATTTCTCCTGTCTAGTTGATGTGATTGAAAGTTTGCAACCTTCAGCTGCAAAAGCATGTGTTAGTGCGGTTCCAATTCCTCCTGTAGAACCAGTGATAAGGACAACCTTATCCTTCAATTGTAAATCCATTTTTGTACCTCCTAGTTAATTTAAGTTTTTATATTATAGAATTAATATAAACAAATTAGTAAAAATATATTTAGATGTCTCGAAAACTGTGATGTAAATAGTATAACAAGTTTGAGCAATATGGTCAAATATTGTTTTGTGTTTTTTGTTTGGGGAATTATTATGTGTGAAATATTCTTATATTTTTGGGCTTGTGTTTAACAAATGTTTTTTGTTTGGGGAATTATTATGTGTGAAATTTACTTATATTTTCGGGGAAAGTAAGCATATTTAAACTTGAATTTGTTAGGGAAAAGTGATAGTATTTATACATAGTTATGACATGGAAACAAAGGCGTTTCATCTCGTTGAGGTGGAGCGCTTTTTTTTGGTTAAGGAGGAAAATTATGGCTGCATTTGAGAGAGTTAAGAGCGGAATTTTAGAGATGGATGAGGCCTTCGATAATATTAGACTTGGAGATAATGTTGTTTGGAGAGTTTCTAATTTAGATGAGTTTAAATTGTTTATGGAGCCTTATATGGATCAGGCTAAGAAGGATAAAAGAAATATAATTTATTTTCGATTTGCGAGCCATGAAGAGCTTGTTCCTGAGTGCCCAGAGGTCAAAAGAGTTGAAGTGAAATTATCGCATAGATTTGAGACTTTTACGATTAATATTCATAACGTTATTGAAGAAGAGGGGTATGATGCATTCTATGTTTTTGACTGCCTTTCTGAGCTTCAGACAGCGTGGGCGACAGACCTTATGATGGGTAACTTTTTTAGGGTTACATGTCCGTTTTTGTTTATCCTTGATACGGTTGCATTTTTCCCTATAATCAGGGGAAAGCATTCAGTGCAGGCAATTAATAAAATTTTAAATACAACGCAGCTTTTTTTCGATGTTTATTCGGATAAGAAAAATGTTTATGTCCGTCCAGAAAAGGTTTGGAGGAGAAATTCAGATACAATGTTTTTGCCTCATACATATGAGCCAGAAACCGGACATTTTCGACCTATTCTTGATGGAGTTAAGTCTAGTAGATTTTATCAGACACTTGGAAAAGCCCAGCGTTCTGCAGAGGAGCAGTATTCAGATTCTTGGGATAGATTTTTTAATCGCACAAAGCTGCTTAGTGATTCGGGAATTGATATATCTGAGGAGTGCCGTACTATGTGTGATATCATGATGACTAGGGATCCGAAGATGAGAGAAATGGTTAAGAAAAATTTTACGCCTGAAGACTATTTTGCAGTTCGCGACCATATGGTTGGAACAGGTATGATTGGCGGAAAGTCCTGTGGAATGCTCCTTGCTAGGTCAATTATTAGAAATAATGAGCTTGATATAAGTGATGTGCTTGAGCCGCATGACTCGTTTTATGTGGGTTCAGATATGTACTATACATATATTGTTGATAATGATTTATGGGATATTAGAATTCGTCAGAGAACAGAAGAAGGATATTTTAGCCTTGCAAAGGAGTTTGCGGATGGGCTTATGCAGGGATCGTTTTCTAATTCTATGCGTAAGCAGTTTGTGAGAATTATTGAGTATTATGGCCAGGATCCATATATAATTCGCTCGAGCAGTATTTTAGAGGACGGCTTTGGTAACGCATTTGCGGGAAAATATGAGTCGGTCTTCTGTGCAAATCGCGGTAGTTTGCAGGAGAGGATTGATGAGTTTGAAAATGCAATTAGAGTTGTGTATGCGAGTACGATGAGTCTTTCTGCGCTTGATTATCGTAAAAGACGAGGACTTGGAAGTAGAGATGAGCAGATGGCACTTTTGATTCAGAGGGTTTCAGGCTCATATTATGGTTCATACTATATGCCTTGTGCAGCTGGTGTCGGCTATTCCTATAGTCCGTATCGAATCATGAAGACATCGGACCCTACTGCTGGCATGCTTCGAATGGTTATGGGCCTTGGAACATCTGCGGTTGATAGGACGGAGGGGTCATATCCTAGAATTGTGAATTTAGATATGCCGGAGAAGTCCTTGTATTCGTCGTCAGCAGACAAACATAAATTTTCGCAGGGTAAGACTGAGGTTATTAATATGAATAGCCGCTCTTTAGAGAAACTTACCTATGATAAGCTTGAAGCGGACATTCCGAAGTACCTTGAAAATATTTTGCTTGAGCATGATTTTGACGCTGAAATGCGCCTTAGGGACATGGGCCGAAAGGTTGAAGTTAAGTTTATTTCATGTAGGGGACTTGTTATTAATAAGGTGCTTATGAGCCAGATGAAGAAGATGCTTCGCTGTATTCAGGATGAATATGATTATCCGGTGGACATTGAATTTACAATTAATATGTCTGAAAATGGGGAGTATTCGATTGACCTTTTGCAGTGTAGGCCGCTCCAGGTTCAGAGAGGTAAGTCTGGGCGCGTGGTTCCTGCGAATGTGCCAGAAGAGGAAATCTTCCTTGAGAGTCGCCGGGCTTCGATGGGAATGGTCAAGACTTCAAAGCTAGATATTATTGTTTATGTGGACCCTGTGAATTACTATAACATGCCATACAAAGACAAAAGCCTTGTTGCTAGTTTGATCGGTAAGATTAACTGGCATTATCGTGATTTAGACAAGCATATGATGTTGATTGTTCCAGGACGTGTTGGAACAACATCGCCAGAACTCGGTGTCCCAACCGTCTTTTCGGACATAAGTGCTTTTGATATTATTTGCGAAACTGAGGAACATAAGGCAGGCTACAATCCAGAACTCTCGTACGGAAGCCACATCTTCCAGGATTTAGTCGAAGCCGAAATTCTCTACACAGCCATTTTTAAGAACGAGAAAACAATACACTTCTCCCCAGAAAAGTTGGGTTCGTCAAAGGATATTGTCATCGAATTCGAGCAGGGAGAGAAGCTAAAGGATATTGTGCATGTGTATGATTTAGAAGGACGGGAATGCAGTGTATACAATGATATAGAGAATGAGCATTTGATGATAACGTATAAGTAGGGGATTTTGGAGAGACAAGTGAAATTGTGGGGGATTTAGCGGTAAAAGCATAGGGAAGGCACGAAAGTAGTGGTGTCCTATGCTTTTAGGATGGTGTGAGTGAAATTTTGGATGTGGATTTGGTGGTAAAAGCATAGGGAAGGCGTGAAAGTAGTGGTGTCCTATGCTTTTTTGGAAAAATCAAAGCTGAGGAAAGCAAGATATGGCTAGTAAAAGCATAGGGATGGCGCGAAAGTAGTGGTGTCCTATGCTTTTGGGATGGTGTGAGTGAAATTTTGGATGTGGATTTAGCGTTAAAAGCATAGGAGAGACCAAGAAATGGGGTACTCCTATGCTTTTTTGGAAAAATCAACGCTGAGGAAAGCAAGATATGGCTAGTGAAAGCATAGGGATGGCACGAAAGTTGAGGGGTCCTATGCTTTTTGGATGACAAGATGAATTATTCGTGGGTGGATTTGGCGGTAAAAGCATAGGAGAGACCCAGAAATGGGGTACCCCTATGCTTTTTTGGAAAAATCAACGCTGAGGAAAGCAAGATATGACTAGTGAAAGCATAGGGATGGCCCAGAAATGTGGCACTCCTATGCTTTAACTCTAAAAAGAACTATCTTTGAAAATATATATCCGCCAATATTACTGCGGTTTCAGTGGTATCTTCTTTTCCTTTCCATGCACATATAAATCTTATGACCGAATCATAAGGCTTATATCCTGAAGCAATTAGCTTTTTTACTTCTTCATTGCATTTGGATGAGAATTGTAAAACTGGCAATAGTTCATTATTTAGGTTGATGAATAGCCTATTTCCTTTTACGATTAGATGCATTCCACTTCGCATATATTGAATTAATTTGCTGTTCTTTTTAAAAAAGTCTAGGTATACATCTTTGTGTGAGAGTTGCAATATTAATTCTTTTGGTTTTGTGTAGCGATATGTATCTACTTCTGATGTGGTTGAATATTGTGCATATTGTTCAAAATCATCGTTGTTGTAGTGAATGTGGAGTAGTTGTTTTGCTCTTGTCATTCCTACATATAGTTTTCTTTTTTCTTCATCACTTTCCATATTTATTTTGTTTAGAAGAATATATACATTGTCAAATTCTCTGCCTTTTGATTTATGCATAGTGGAGACTGTAATTATGTCATTTTCTGTTGTATAAAAATCTTCTAGTTTCGATTCATGAAGAAACATCTCAAAATCTGTGCGATACTTTCTTTCATTTGCTTCTTCAAATGTTTTTAAAATATTTAAAATTAATGATAAACAGGAACTTGTATCATAATTCTTTTTTAGTTGAGTTATTGCAG
>JAILNN010000112.1 GCA_024691565.1 Lachnospiraceae bacterium
ACACCTGTCTGGTCAAGCTTAGCAAATGGATCGTTCTCGAAGATCTTTGTATCATAGTAAGCGTTAAGGAACTTACCAGCATCATCACGAGAAAAACCATATGTCATCTGTGTAAGATCGTTAGTACCGAAGCAGAAGAAGTCAGCTTCCTTAGCGATTTCATCAGCTGTAAGAGCAGCTCTTGGGATCTCGATCATAGTACCAACTTCGTACTCAAGGTCAGCACCAGCAGCCTTGATCTCAGCATCAGCTGTCTCAACAACTACCTGCTTAACGAACTTAAGCTCTTTAACATCACATACAAGAGGGATCATGATTTCAGGAACAACTTTCCAGTCAGCATGCTTCTTCTGTACGTTGAGAGCTGCACGGATAACAGCCTTTGTCTGCATCTTAGCAATTTCAGGATATGTAACTGCAAGACGGCATCCTCTGTGTCCCATCATAGGGTTGAACTCAGCAAGTCCAGCAACGATAGCCTTAACTTCATCTAAAGTCTTACCAGTTGCATCAGCAAGCTTCTGCTGTTCAGCTTCCTCGTGAGGAACGAACTCATGTAAAGGTGGATCAAGGAATCTGATAGTAACAGGATTTCCTTCAAGTGCCTCATAAAGAGCCTTAAAGTCACTCTGCTGGAATGGAAGAATCTTATCAAGAGCCTTCTCTCTAGCTTCTACTGTATCAGCACAGATCATCTCACGGAATGCAGCAATTCTGTCTTCCTCGAAGAACATATGCTCTGTACGGCAAAGTCCGATACCTTCAGCACCAAGTTCTCTAGCCTTCTTAGCATCAGCTGGAGTATCAGCGTTTGTACGAACCTTAAGCTTTCTGAACTCATCAGCCCAAGCCATGATTCTACCAAACTCACCTGCGATCTGAGCGTCAACTGTAGGGATGATTCCCTCATAGATGTTACCTGTTGTACCATCGATAGAGATTTCAGAACCCTCAACGAACTCTTTACCAGCAAGTGTAAACTTCTTATTTTCCTCGTCCATGTTAATGTCACCGCAACCAGATACGCAGCATGTACCCATACCACGAGCAACTACGGCAGCGTGTGATGTCATACCACCACGAACTGTAAGGATACCCTGTGCGCTCTTCATTCCTGTGATATCTTCTGGAGATGTCTCAAGACGAACAAGAACAACCTTCTCTCCTCTTGCAGCCCACTCAACAGCATCATCAGCTGTGAATACAACCTTACCACAAGCAGCTCCTGGAGAAGCTCCAAGACCCTTTCCAAGTGGAGTTGCAGCCTTAAGTGCAGCAGCATCAAACTGTGGATGGAGAAGTGTATCTAAGTTACGTGGATCAATCATTGCTACAGCTTCCTGTGGAGTCTTATGTCCTTCATCAACAAGGTCACAAGCAATCTTAAGAGCAGCTGGAGCTGTTCTCTTACCATTACGGCACTGAAGCATGTAGAGTTTCTTGTTTTCAACTGTGAATTCCATATCCTGCATATCATGATAGTGATTTTCAAGAATATCACAAACCTTGATAAATTCAGCATATGCCTCAGGGAACTCCTGTTCCATCTGAGCGATTGGCATTGGTGTACGCACACCAGCAACAACGTCTTCACCCTGAGCGTTCTTTAAGAACTCGCCCATAAGCTTGTTTTCTCCTGTAGCAGGGTCACGAGTAAATGCAACACCTGTACCAGAATCATTATTTAAGTTACCGAATACCATAGGCATTACGTTAACTGCAGTACCCCAGCTGTAAGGGATATCATTATCACGACGATAAACGTTAGCACGAGGGTTATCCCATGAACGGAATACTGCCTCGATAGCAAGCTTTAACTGCTCAACAGGATCTGAAGGGAAGTCCTGACCTAACTGGTTCTTATATTCAGCCTTGAACTGTGTTGCAAGTTCCTTAAGATCAGCTGCTGTAAGGTCTACGTCAAACTGTACACCCTTCTCTTCCTTCATTTTATCGATAAGCTGTTCGAAATACTTCTTACCAACTTCCATAACTACGTCAGAGAACATCTGAATGAAACGTCTGTAAGAATCATAAACGAAACGCTCGAATGCAGGATCATCATTTCCCTTAATCATAGCATCTACTACTTCATCGTTAAGACCTAAGTTAAGGATTGTATCCATCATACCAGGCATTGAAGCACGAGCACCAGAACGAACTGATACTAACAATGGATTATTGAGGTCGCCAAACTTCTTACCGTTAACTTCCTCCATCCACTTAACACCTTCCATGGTCTGAGCCATGATTTCATCGTTAATCTTGCGTCCATCCTCATAATACTGAGTACAAGCTTCAGTAGTAATTGTGAATCCCTGTGGAACTGGAAGTCCAATCTCTGTCATTTCTGCAAGGTTTGCACCCTTACCACCGAGTAAGTTGCGCATGGTCATGTTACCTTCTTTGAAGGTATATACCCATTTGTTTGCCATTTTCTTTTGCTACCTCCTATTGAATAAAATATTATTTATTATACATGCCCTAGTGACCTTAAGAACGCTAAGATTAAAAGGAACAAAAACGGCATGTAATTTTCATATCTTTAGAATCACCCTAGTGATCCGCTGATTTTTGTATTATAACACATTTCACCTACTTAGAAAAGCATTAAATAATAAAAAATCCCTTAATAAATATATGATAAAAGCTATTTAAAATAACTCTTAATCATGTCCTTAGGTTCCATAAAGTGCCTTTTATGGTTATATACATACATCGCATCTAAAATATGATATACGATAACTCCCACGATTTCACCTACTAAGAATGTGCACACATCATCAATTGAGCCATATCCAACACCATAAGCATACTGAATAAGCTCAAGTGCCACTGGAAGGGCAATATATGCAATAATCCTGGCAATAAGTGGATTTCTTCTCCATGAATAAGCAATAAGGAATCCTGCTGGAAGTCCAAGACATGCTAATTCAAGAAGGAAATAAAGAATTGGTGTAAGTGGTGCCCCTGAATTAATGGTATCCTCAAGATACTGACCAGTAGACATATATGGCACAAAGTTATGTGCACCAAAACTCTCACTACCAAAAGGTGAAACAATAGGGCTAATAAAGAACTGAATAAATATAGTCCCAACATAAAGCACCAAGAATATGTAAATCATAATCTTAAAGTACTTTTCATAGCCGCTAAACCTATCAGCAACATCCCTAATTTCCCTAATAGTACTATATGCAAAAGGAATAACCCAATTACCAAGAATAATATAAATCAAAGAAAAATTATAATTGATTAAATTGTTTCCAAAAAAATAAAGCACAATCGTAAATATAATGCTTCCGACCAACATAAAAATAACATTCACTAGTCCATAGCCATATTCATAAGAAGCTTCTAGACAAAAGTGTGAAATAAACAAAGCCGCAGCCCATGAAACCAAAATCGGAGCAACCGAATTCGGCGATACATAGTACACTGCAATTTCTATTATCAAGCTTATCAAACTCAAAAGCACAATCAACGTGCTAATACTAACTGTCTTACGTTTCATTTTATATTCCTTCCAAAACCTAAAAATAACTCTTAAAGTCTAAATTCTGTGGTTCCATGTTTTTTATCATCTTCATTATCACCCGTAACATGCGGTATACGAAGAATAATATTAGTCCCCTTATCCTTCTCACTCTCCACATTTACACCATAAGCATCGCCATACATCATTTTAATCCTTTGATTAACATTTGCAACCCCTATATGAACAGATTCAGATTGAAAATTATTCATCCAACTCTTTAGTTCTCCTAATTCATAATAGGTCATTCCAACGCCATCATCGCTAACTTCAATAATGATATCATCCCCATCATTATGGATATAAACCTTTAAATGGCCATCTGATTCCTTGGCCTCAAGGCCGTGAGAAAAGGCATTCTCAACGAAAGGCTGGATAATAAGAGGCATAACAAGTGCATCTAAATCAACATCATCTTCCACAATAACCTCAGAATGAATTCTATCGCCAAATCTATAATTCTGAATCTTCAAATAATACTTATTCATATCGATTTCAGACTTAAGCTTAACAAAAGAATCTCCAACCTGAATATTATATCTAAGGATTTTAGCAAGCATCTTAACAAGCTCAACAATCTCAGGCTGATGATTAACAACCGCCTTCATACGAATTGTTTCAAGCGTATTATATAGGAAGTGAGGATTAATCTGGCTTGCAAGCATCTTAAATTCAACTTCCTTCTGCCTTGTATGAATCTTTTCTTTTTGAACCTGCTCATCAACAACCTTACTCATAAGGCTCTGAATATCATTAATCATGTGGGTAAGCTCGTTATAAATCAAGCCAATCTCGTCGTCACCATTAACTGGAACAACGCTTTCATAATCACCCCTGGCAACCTTCTGCATCTGCTGAAGAAGTAAGTTTATTCTTTGATCTAAAGCATTTGTCGATACCGAAATAAGCAAAAGTGAAACCAGCAAACCAACAACGACCGGAATCATAGAAAAAGCAAACATTCGATAAACATCAGACATAATGACATTATAGTTCTGCAGACCTATAATAGAATAAACATTTTCCTTATTAGGGGAGTCTATTCGTTTTGAAAACATCTGATACTCATTAATACCATTGGTAATCTTTTTAGAAACTGTATCCGATGTATCCGATTTAAACTCATCATATGCAAAATCATACTTCGTGCTATCCATATAGTTCGAATAGACAATATACTTACCACAAAGTACCATTGTATCAACATCTAAGCCATCAATCAAGTTACGAAGATGCTCATCCTGCATGGTTATCAAAACAACTCCAATCATATTCAAATCATCATCATAAATACCTCTACTGACCTGAATAGATTTTCTACTATCTTCTCTAACTCCATAAAACCAGTTCTCTGTCTGAGAGTTCTGTGCAGTTTTCTTATACCACATTTCCTGTTTTACGGTTTCATCTAAATATCGAAAATTATCGGTATTTTCATACTTTTCAGCCTTGATAGTATCATTCACTAAATAGATTCGAATTTGAGCAACATTTTGCTTATAATAATTTTGAAGGTTTTGAATAACCTCAACATCATTACAGTCCTCATAAAACTTAGTACTATTATTTGAATAATCCTTTAATGCAATTTTTTCTACATTCCTATCATAGGTAATTGTCCTGATAACATTGGTAAGAACAGTAAGACTTTCACTAATAGAAAGTGCAACCATTCCAAGCTCTTCGCTCTCCGCTTTTTCATTAGCACTTAAAAGTAACTGCCTAGTTGTATTATATGAAAAAAGATTCGCCGCAATAAGAGGAATGACACCACCAATAAAATATATGGCAATCATTCTCTGTCTGATTTTTACATTTAAAAATAAACTGCGTAACTTGCGATATATTCTTTCCATCCTAAAATATCCTTAAAATAATTCTTACGTCTTTATTAAGAAACCCCCATTTACTTTGACAAATAGTATTGTTTAACATAAAATGGAGAAGTGTGATGCTTATAAATAAACGCAAAGTTTATTATAACTTACGAAAAATTAAATTTCAATACAAATGGGGAGAAATATTATGACTAACAAAAAGAACAGTTTTCTAACCAAAACAATCAAAAAAAGTATTTCATTTTTGATGATTTTTTCAGTAATGATGACGCTTGTTCTACCTCAGACGTCTACAGTTTCAATTGCTGCAGAGCTTCAATCTAGCGTTTTAGCTGATGGCAACACAACTGAGGTTCCAACAGAGCAAGCAGTCACAGATCCAGCAACTGAACCAGCAGTTACACCTGAACCAGTTGATGATGCTACATTAGAAGAATACCTCATCTCACTTTCAGAAGATGATGTAACTCCAAGTTCTGCTCCATCATCTTCAGCTATCAAGGTTGATTGGACAAAGGATGCAGAGGATTTCACAAATGTTGCATACTACAAGGTTGAATACAGACAGTTTGGAACAGAGCAGTTTACATCAATCGAAACAACCGAAACTTCAGTTAAAATCAAAAATCTTACTCAGGTTACATACTATGAAATCCGCGTTATCACAGTTTTAACAAGCGGTCAGGATACTAGTTCATTAATGACTTCTGAAGATTCAATCACAGTAGTAACACTTCCATACAAGGTTTCAGGCTTAAAGGCAGTTGAAATCTACAACACAGCAGTTGAGTTAAATTGGAACGCAAACCCATCAACAACATCAGCAGTAACTTATAATATCTATCGTTCTACAGATGATGTTGATTATGAATTCCTCACAACAACAACTAATACTGAAATTGAAATCTACGAACTTGCTAAGAATACAACTTATTACTTCGACGTAAGAGCCTGTATTACAGTAATCGATGAAGATGGAATTGCAAATGAAATTGAAAGTTCATCAAGAACAATTGAAGTTGTAACAACAAATGCTGAGGGACTTCCAAACGTTTTAAATCTTCGCGCAACAACTGTTAAAGCAGGAAGGGTTGTTCTCGATTGGAACGCAGTTGTAGGTGCTAACAAATATCGTATCTACAGAAAGAAGGGTGCGGAAGGTACCTATGAAGTATTAAAGAAAAAACGTAAATCAGAATATACTGATAAAGATGTAGAATCAGGAACAGCTTATTACTACATGGTAGTAGCTCTTAATAATGAAACTGGTGCAGAAAGTGCAAATTCAGAGCTTTATGTAGTAACACTTCCAAAGGAGCCAAATTCAATCACTGTAACAAACACAGTTAATACAGTTACTCTTAATTGGAAGGAAGAAGGAAGCTACACAGGATTCCTTATCTACAAATACAATTCAGACAAGGAAGCATTTGAATACCTAACAGCAACAACTACTCTTTCATACACAGACGCAGAACTTACAAGCGCTACAGCTTATAGATATAAGATCTGTGCTTACGCAGTAACAACAGACCACGTAAGTTCAATGTCAGACCCACTTAAGCTTGCAACACTTCCTGAAAAAGCAACTATTTCAAAGGTAAAAGCAGGAAACGGAAAAATAAGGGTTAATTGGTCAAAGGTTAAGAGAGCAACAGGTTACAAGGTCTTCATCACAAATGCAGACGGAACATCAGCTCTTCAGAGTAAGGTTGAAGGAAGAACAAATATAAAAACAACCTTCACATCACTTCCAAATACTACAGAATATACATGTACAGTTAAGGCATATAAATCAGCCTTCAATTCTGATTTTGATAGCGAAGTATCTGCAGCAGTTACAGCAATCACAACTGATAATGTACTCACAAACACAGATGCTTACACATATCCAACTAAGAAAAAGACTATTAAATCTGCAGCTTGGAAGACAGTTAAGTCATTTGCAAACTACAAGAAGTCTTATATCATTCCAGGACTTAAGACTACAGACTGCGATGGTTTTGTCAGCACAAACATGTGTCCACAGGGCTTCTGTTTCGCTAAGAAATATGCAATCATCTCAGCCTACGATAGAGATAATGAAGAAAATAGTGTTCTTTACATTATCGGAAAGAGCGATAAGAAACTTAAGACAGTTATCAACTTAACAAATGCAGCACATGTTGGTGGTGTTTGCTTCGATGGTGAATATCTCTGGGTAACATCAACAGAAAACGGTGTTGCTGCAATTAAGTTCTCAAAGATTAAGGCAGCTGCTACAGAAGGACTTGCACATTCAACAATTGAGTATGACTACACATGTGATTCAATGACAAAGGCTTCATTCATCACATATAGAAATGAAATGCTTTGGATTGGAACCTATGAAGAAAACGCAGCTGGAACACTTTATTCATACTATATAAGTCGTGACAGTAGCGATGGTGTGTTCTTAACAACCGCATATACAACTTCAATTCCTTCTCGTGTTCAAGGTATTGTCTTCTCAGGAAATAAGCTTATCTTCTCAAGAGCTTATTCATACACACATCAGTTAGATATTTACCAGCCAAAGAAGGCAGGAAAGAAGAAGTTAAGTCTTGGTTCACTCCTTAAATCAGTAACAGTCCCATACCTTTGTGAGGACTTAGATATTTCAGGAAAATTCCTTTATGTAAACTTTGAGTCAGCTGTTTCTCCTCAGGCTCCAGACCATATGGACAGAGTAGTAGCTCTCAAGTTAAAGACAGTATTAAAGACTTCAAAGAAATAAAGAATAGTTTATCGAGCAGTTAAATTATAAATATAAAAAGGATGCGATTAATTGGAAATCCAAGAAATCGCATCCTTATTTTTTTATAAATATTTTTTACCCAAAGTCGCAACCTTTACTTCAATTACTATTTAGCCAAGGCTACAACCTTTATCAATTACTATTTAACCAAAGCCGCTACCTTTAGCGCATCCTCGAGAGTCTCAGCAGCAGCTAAGAATCCGCTAGCATGGCAGAACCTAAGTCCATCAATTCCACTAAGTGAAGCTAACTCCTCAGGAGTCTTACCTCTCCACTCTTCAGGGAAATTAGCACTCAAGGTATTATCATCATATGCAATAGGCACAATCTGAATGCTGTAACCACCTCTGTTAGAAGGATAAATAACCGACTTATATGTACTCTTGCAAACCTTTCTCTTCCAAGGCAAATGTCTCTCAAGAACAAGAGTTGTTCCATCACCCTTATTCATCGCTTCCTCAACAAGGCTATCAGCTCTCTTGCTACTATTATATCTTTCAATATAGTTTGCAAGAAATCTCTTAGCGATGCTAACAGCATCCCAAAACCGGCTCTCAGTCGGAATCTCTGAATCCCAAGAAGGATTAAAATTCGCCATCACTTCAGCCATCGCACAATAATTACCGGTGTTATCACTCTCATCCAAAGGCTGAACAAAGTTCTTATCAAACTTCTTAGCTTCTCTCTCACTAACAACCCTAGATCCAAAGTCTCTCCAAAGAAGTCCAAATGCAGCATAAGGAACACCATTTTCTCTGATTTCCTTATCAGCCTGGTGATGATCATAGCGACCAAAACCAATATCATAGACGATTCCATCAAAATCCTCAGGGACACTGAATGCCCTTGTAATCTTAATCTTAGGGAAGAGAATCTTTAAAAAAGCAGTTGCAAAAACATCATCTGAATGAAATTGACCAGCATGTGTAAGTCCATATTTAGGCTCTTCATTAAGCCATTTTAGTTCGTCTTTATTCTGATTATCACTCATGTACTAACCCACCTTATACTAAAAAAAACATTTAAACATATATCACCATTAATTATTTCTGTAATTCATTTAATCTATCCTTAATAGCAAGGATGAATTCCTCACTACCAAGAGTTTCTGCGTTCTCAAGACTTGTAATTCTAGCAAGATCTCCTGTCATCTTTCCACTCTCAATTGTCTCAAGAGTAGCCTTCTCAAGATTACCAGCATATTCAACAAGCTCAGGAATGTTATCAAGCTCGCCACGCTTTCTAAGGGCACCACTCCAAGCAAAAATAGTAGCAACAGAGTTTGTAGAAGTCTTCTCACCCTTAAGATGCTTATAGTAATGTCTCTGAACAGTTCCATGAGCCGCCTCATATTCATATTTTCCATCTGGAGAAACAAGAACAGAAGTCATCATAGCAAGAGAACCACAAGCAGAAGAAACCATATCACTCATAACATCACCATCATAGTTCTTACAAGCCCAGATAAATCCACCTTCAGCCTTAACAACTCTAGCAACAGCATCATCAATAAGTGTATAGAAATACTCAATTCCTAACTCATCAAACTTAGCCTTATACTCAGCATCAAAGATTTCCTGGAAGATATCCTTAAATGTATGGTCATACTTCTTAGAAATTGTATCCTTTGTAGCAAACCAGATATCCTTCTTCTCATCAATAGCATAGTTAAAACAACAACGAGCAAAGCTCTTAATTGACTTCTCTGTATTGTGAATACCCTGAATAATTCCAGGACCATCAAATTCATGAATAGTCTCTCTAGTAACAGTACCATCAGCAGCTGTAAAAACAAGCTCAGCCTTTCCAGGTCCATCAATCTTCATCTCAGAGTTCTTATAAACATCACCATATGCATGTCTTGCAAGAGTAATAGGCTTAACCCAGGTCTTAACATTAGGCTCAATACCCTTAACAGAAATAGGTGTTCTAAAAACAGTACCATCCAAAATAGACCTAATTGTTCCATTTGGAGACTTCCACATCTGCTTAAGATTATACTCCTCTACTCTAGCAGCATTAGGTGTAATTGTAGCACACTTAACAGCAACACCATACTTCTTAGTAGCCTCAGCTGCATCAAATGTAATTTTATCATCAGAATCATTTCTAGCCTTTAATCCCAAGTCATAATACTCTGTTTTTAAATCAACAAAAGGAAGAATAAGCTCATCCTTAATCATCTTCCAGAGAATTCTTGTCATCTCATCTCCATCCATCTCAACAAGTGGAGTTTTCATTTCAATTTTAGCCATTTTAAGACACCTCTTTCTTTAATAATAACATTCTGTATTGCACATTATCCAACCTTATTCAATGCGCACACAGCAAACCTAGTATATCACAACATATTAGATTTCACAATTTTTTATTTACATATTCCGATTTTTTTTGTATAATACTATTAACTATTGATGTACGGTTTTAGCAATATAATATTAATGGAGGTTTATATGATGGAAAACACTCTAGTTCAAGATGTTTCAAACATGAGCCAGTATGAGATTGATGCCGTTGTGGATTTCATTAACACACACAGTCCTAAAATCAATCCGCCTATAATGACTCAGGATGAAATCGACTTACTAATTGAATTTATTGAAGATCAGGGAATACGAATTGGATATGACCTATTCACAGAAGATGATATCGACGAACTGAATTACCGCAGATTTACTTAAACCTTTTCGTTAATATTTATCAAGCAAAGAACCGCTACAATTGAATTTAAAGTTTATTTCTTTAGACTTCTTTCATAACAAAACAGGTACTGTTGCATAATGCCGGCTGTACCCTTATAAAAGTTCTCTTCAAATCTGCCATTGTAATACTTCTCTTCTATTTTCTTAACCCATGTATCCCTTGGAAAAGCTCCCAAATCATGTAATCCAAATAGTTCAATACAAGCAGCTACTTTTTTGCCAATGCCCTTTATTTTCATGAGCTCATCCTCTGCAGGAATCTTGAATTCATCAATTTTAACTTCTCCCGAAAGAACACTACATACAAGCTCTTCAATATACTTATCTCTATATCCAAGTCCTAAATCATCAAGAATCTTTCCTTCAAGCATCTGAGGTGTCGGAAAAGTCTTATTAAGTTCCAAAGGCCAAGAAAAACTACCCTTTCCCAAGTCCTTTTCAACAAAGCTCTTTAGTCCCTTAATATCGACCTCTTCTCCATATTTCTCGCAAAGCTTATAAATCGACTTCTTGATTCTTGGAATATTATTATTCTGGCTAATAATAAAGCTCACAATAATCTCCCATAAATCCTGATTAAGAATCCTAAGTCCCCTTCCCTCATCAGCAGCCTTTAAAAGCACTTTATCATCAGGCCTAATGCTCGAAATAATCTCTCCATAATCTCTATCAAGGTCAAAATAGCGAACTAGCTTCTCCTCAATTTTCTTAGCGCTAACTCCCTTTTCATAGGCGTAAACTGTATAAAAATCCTTCTGAACGACAAAAACAGCGCACCTTCCATAAAGGAAGGCCACGCTGCCATCTTCTTGAATATACCATCTAAAACACTGTCCACTATCAGAAATTGCCTTTGAATCAAAATACTCATTACAAATTTCCATTTTAATAGCAGACACGTCTTTTCCTCCGAAATATTAGTCAATAACCTTAACCCATCCTTCAGGTCCTTCAACAGTACCCATCTGGATTCCTGTAAGTGTATCATAAAGCTTCTTAATTGTTGGTCCCATCTCATCCATTCCACTAGGGAAGTTGATTTCTCCATCCTTATAAACAATCTTTCCAACAGGACTGATAACTGCAGCAGTACCGCAGAGACCACACTCAGCGAAGTCCTTAACCTCATCAAAGAAAACTTCTCTCTCTTCAACCTTCATACCAAGAACCTTCTCAGCAACAATCATAAGAGAACGTCTTGTAATTGAAGGAAGAATACTATCTGACTTAGGAGTAACAACTGTACCGTCCTTTGTAACAAAGAGGAAGTTTGCTCCACCTGTCTCTTCAACCTTAGTTCTAGTAGCTGGGTCCAAATACATATTCTCAGCAAAACCATTTCTATGAGCTTCCATAATTGGATGAAGACTCATTGCATAGTTAAGACCAGCCTTAATATTTCCTGTTCCACGAGGAGCTGCTCTATCAAAATCACTAACAGTAATAGTAATAGGCTTAGCACCACCCTTGAAGTAAGGTCCTACAGGTGTACAGAAAATTCTGAACTGATACTCATCAGCAGGCTTAACACCAATAACAGGGTTAATACCAAACATAAATGGTCTTAAGTAAAGAGTTGCTCCTGAACCATAAGGTGGAACCCAATCCTTATTAGCCTTAACAACCTTCTCTACAGCTTCAATAAATTTATCCTCTGGATATACCGGCATTTCAAGTCTCATCGCTGTATTCTTCATTCTTTCAGCATTTAAGTCAGGTCTGAAGCACACTGTCTTACCATCAGCTGTTGTGTAAGCCTTTAATCCTTCAAAACATGTCTGAGCATACTGAAGAACGCATGCACACTCACTCATAGAAATCATATCATCATCGATAAGTGCTCCTTCGTCCCATGCTCCATCCTTAAATGTTGAAACAAATCTTTTATCGGTCTTTACATAGCCGAAACCGATGTTTGCCCAATCAAGTTCTTTCTTAGCCATAATCATCCTCCATTCACCGGCACTGTTGTCGGATATATTTTTTTTCAATTAAATAATTAGTTTTTTTCAACCACACAACATTTTAATACCGCGGGTTTTCATTGTCAAGTTTATTCCTCAATCATAGAAATACGACGGATATGACGTTCTTCCTCTGAAAAAGGTGTATCAAGGAAGGTATCGACAATCTTAAGAGCAAGTCCTGCTCCAACTACTCTAGCACCCATTGTAAGGACATTTGCATCGTTATGAAGCCTTGTCGCCTCAGCGCTAAAGGTATCATGACAAAGAGCAGCACGAATTCCCTTAAACTTATTAGCTGTAATGCTGACACCAATTCCTGTACCGCAAATAATAATACCCTTTTCGCACTCTCCAGAAACCACCTTTTCAGCAACAGCCTTAGCAAAAATTGGATAGTCACATGACTCTTCACTATTGCATCCAACATCTACATAAGCCACTTCTCTAGCATCTAAGTGCTCCATAATTTCCTGTTTCAATAAATATCCACCGTGATCACAACCAATTGCTATCATGCCTTTCCCTCCATTAATTGCTCTAATCTTTGCTACAGTCTTAATTACTGCCTTTTTAACAAGCTCAACACATTCCGTATATGCAGAATCATCTTTTCCATAAGGATCAGCTATATCAATGTTTAATCCCGAAATTTCCCCAAGAGTATAAACATTCTCTTTTGTAAATTCTTCCATAACCCTGATTTTTTCACTCAAGGTCATAGTAATTATGCAAGTCCCCTCTGTAATATCATCTGCAATAAGTGGTGTTGTATTTCCATGTTTACAAAGCTCTTCACCCATATTACTTAGAATCAAGTTTACCTTTGGACTAATTGGTTCCGGAAAAAGAACAACCAAACCTCTTGAACTAACCTCTGTGAGCTCTGAATTCGTAACATTGCGATAAAATGTTTCCGCAATAGGACTTAGGAAAACATCATTCATGCATGCAAAAATTACCTTCTTAATTACCATAATTACATCTCCAGTCATTATACGTTTATTTAACTCACACTATTATACGTTTACTACATTATACCCTGCTGCCTTTCTTAGGCGGTTCATCACTGCATCTCCAAGAGAGCAACCATCAAAGCATTCGGCATAGATTTCTTGAACCCCCAATTCATCCATCTGTCTAAGTGTATCAAAAACATGTCCCGCGATTTCCCCTGAAACCTTCCTAGAACCAAGACTCATCACAACTCCTTGCATATATAAGTCCTTATTCTCATCACAGGTAATAATCGCAATCTTCTTACCCTGGGACATACCCTCATTTACCTTACCATTAATATACTCTGCGACACTCGTTCTCTCACCATCAACAATTGTCATCTCACCCTTTGGTGCATAATGCCGATATTTCATTCCCGGCGCCTTTGCCTTCATATCCTTATCAGGACGAGTTTTAGCTAAAACCACAGGATCAACATCAACATCACCAATTATCTCTCTAATCGACTCCTCTGTAAAGAATCCAGGCCTTAAAATACAAGGTGTGTCTCCCGACACATCAACAATTGTAGATTCAAGCCCAATTCCTGCAGAACCAGCGCCAATAATCATATCAACTCTTCCATCCAAATCCTCAATAACGTGCTCAGCACGTGTCGGACTCGGTCTACCCGAAAGATTCGCACTCGGTGCAGCCACATAAACTCCAGAACCTTTAATAAGAGCATTGGCAATTGGATGCGACGGATATCTAACCGCCACAGTATCCAACCCACCAGTTGTCTCTTTAGGAACAATATCACTCTTCTTAAAAATCAAGGTAAGCGGACCAGGCCAACACTTTTCCATAAGCTTCCTAGCGCACTCTGGAACTTCTCTAACAATCTTATCAAGCGAAGATATGTCCCCAATATGCACAATTAATGGATTATCTGAAGGCCTTCCCTTCGCACTATAAATTTTTTCAGAAGCCTTGCTATCAAGAGCATTTCCACCCAGTCCATAAACGGTTTCTGTTGGAAAAGCCACAAGACCGCCATCTCTAAGTATCTGTCCGGCAGTTTCCAACTCAGAAGAATCAAAATTATCCGGATCCATCATCAATATTTCAGTCTTCATTTTATTTATTGTACTTCTTAACTAAATTCCAAACTCCATCTGTTTCAAAACCAATCTTCCAATATGCCATACCGGCAATATTAGCATTCTTAACTTCTTTCATCTTGTACTCAAGTGAAGTCTCATCTTCAATCCAAATCTCGTATTTAACGTTATTATCTCCCTTATATGAAAGATAATTTAACATCAAATTTTCATCCCAGACAGGCTTAACTGTTGTTGTGGCAAGGATGCTGTCAGTGTTATTCATTCCATAAGCTGTGTTGCCAATAATCTTCTTACCCTTTGTCTGCCAAGCTCTATAATAGAAAGGCAAAGCAATAATTGCCTGTTCAGCAGGCACTTCTTCAAGTGTAGTAGAAATCGCAGTCTTAACATATCCAAGTGATGAGTTAGGACCTGTGGAATCTCCACCTGAATAATACTCATCATAAGCCATAGTAATTACATAATCAGCAACCTTAGCCTGTTCAGCTCTATTGTAATATTCAGTACCACCGATATTTGGATAATTATCAATTGATAAAACAAGTTCATACTTACGGCAAAGAATACTAAGTTCTCTAATAAACTGAGTAAAATCAGAACCATTCTCTGCTCTAACATACTCAAAGTCAATATTTAAACCATCAAGGTCATACTTAATCGCCTCAGCAACCAGGTTCTTTTCAAGCTTCTGTCTGGAAGTTGTTGAAGAAAGAACCTTTCCAATCTGATTATCCTCAGAGAAGTCATTACAAAGTCCCCAAACCTGAATATCAGCTTCATGTGCCTTAGCAACATAATCATAATCGCCATATGAAGTAATTGCACCATTATTGTCAGAAGACTGGAACCAGGTAGGACAAAGCACATTAATCTCAGCATTAGAAGCTAAAACTGTGTTAATTTCCGAATTCCCCTCAGTAGAAGCAATCTGGTGGAATCCAAGGCTCACCTTCTCATCCATTAAAATATGACTATATTCTGGCTCAACATAATCAGTTGTAATTTCTTTTTTCTTAGAATCTCCAAGGTGATTTTCCTTAATATAACCAATGACACCGCTTTCAGTCATAACCTTATCAAATCCCTGATCATTATCATCGGTACTTAAAATCTTAACACTCTCACCCTTCTTAACCTCAGAGAGGATCTCACTCTTAACTCCAGCAAGATGTCTAACCTGAGTCTTCTTAGTGGTCTTAGCAAAACTCTCTTCGATTCCAAATTTATAGTTAATAACAACTCTATCAGGCTCCTGATAAGCTGTATAATTAAAGGCTGAATATGTATCAGCAAAATCAATTGAAACATATCCCTCAGTTTCGCCTGACTCAGAATCCTCAAAAAGCATGCAAACTGGCTTATCATAACTCTCTGACTTACCATTAACAGAATACTTACTCTTTCCCTCAACAGCCTCAATAACCTCAGTAGGTGTTGTATAGAGAAGTTCAAGTTCATTAACATCCCAGTAAAACTTATCATTTAGGAATTCCTTAACAAAGGAAACTGGAAGGTAGATATTTCCATCCTGAATCTTACCCTTCTTAGCGTAAACTTCGTCCTGCATAACAATGGCAACCTCACCCTCAGAAACACCAAAGAACTCATTTAAGTCCCCCTTAGTCTTTCCAGGCGAATACCTTCTATATATGATAATTACAGCAATAATAGCGACAACTGCAACAACGGCAGCTACTCCAATTACAACCTTTTTTAATGTCTTATTCATTGTAATCTTTCCCTTCAAAATAATCTAAATTAGTAAAAAATACATCTCTTCCCATTACAGACTATACCGCGTTAGTATACCACTAAAGAATAAAATAATCAAATAAAAGAAATAAATAAAAAAGCCGAAAACAAGCGACTGCAGAAATCGCCTTTTTCGGCTTAAATACGGGTTTTTAATCTTGTCAAAACAACAAGTTACTTGTACTCCCACGAGCATTATACACTTAACTAATCAGAAACGATTTCCAAAATAGTTAATCCCATCATCAAAACCTTGCAAGTCAATTGCACTAGCAATTGCAGAGCAAATTTCGATGTTTCCTTTGTTAAAACACACGTACAACCGCGAATTTCAACAATAAGTTTTAATATTAGTTGAGGAAAAATTGAATACTATATAGTTATTTAGTCCTTTAAATAACCAATAGCTAGATAACTAATAATAAAAAAGATAAATCCGGTAAACCAGGTAAATGAATTCATATAGACTTTTTGCTGTGATACATAAAAATCGAAATACTAATTCAAACATGAAAATTAACAATACATTATATTTTTTCAATACATTATATGTTTTGAATATAGAAAAAATATTCAAAGAGATTTTCAATCATAAAACAAATATATTAAACCTGGTTTCAAACCTCCTTCCCTTACGAACTTATGTTTTATGATAAGCTAATTATAGTACCTTAAAAACACAAAATAAAGCATAAAAATCGACTTTGGGTGTAGAAAATCGACCCCTATTTTTGTGCAACTTGTATACTTCAATTTTAAAAACCTTGAAAATACGCGACTTCCAAATCAAAAAATTCTTGTATAATAAAACCAAAATATAATGCAAAACGATTCTATATGCGTAGTAAAATTTCTTGACTTTAAAAATACTATAATCTATAATTTTCGTATACATGGGTGACTCTATCATTCAGAACGATAAACAATTTTGTAAGGAGGGATTTCAATGCAATTAGAAAGAGTAAACGACAATCAAATAAAATGCATACTTTCACAAGAAGATTTACTCCAAAGAAACCTTCGTATAACTGAGCTTGCCTATGGAACAGAAAAAGCGAAAGGTCTCTTTAGAGATATGGTTCAGAAAGCTTCTTATGAATTAGGTTTCGAAGCAGAGAATGTTCCTTTAATGATTGAAGCAATTCCAACTAATCCAGGAAGCCTAACTCTTTTAATTAGTAAAGTTGGAGACACTGATGAGCTAGATCCAAGATATTCAACCTTCACTACTCCAGCAGAAAACGAAGAGCCAAACCTTTCGAACTATAACTTCGTTTCAAAAAACGAGCCAAAAACTGGTACTTACGGAGCAGGAAAGAAAAGACCAATTCCAATTATTTCACCAGAAGAGCCTGTCTCACATTCTGATACAAACTATGATAATGATTCAATAAATGTCTTTGTATTCAATAAGTTAGATGATCTTATTAATGCATCAAGTAGCATTTGTGCTAACTACTTTGGTTACAACACTGTATACAAGGATGAAAAGAGAAATGAATTTTACTTAGTTCTCCATAAATCAGAGCATACAATAAGTGAATTCAATAAGATTTGCAATATCGTAAATGAATATGGAAAAACAGTTAATGGAGTCTATGCATCAGACAGATTCTATGAAGAGCATTTCTCCTTATTCTTAAAGAATAATGCAGTTAAAAAGCTTGGAAAACTCTAAAAAATACGCCTTTAACTTCAAAAAGCTTTAAGCAAAAAATCTTTAAATAATAAATAATAGAATCTAAAGCTGTAAACTTTTACGAGTTTACAGCTTTTATTTTCCTTTCTATTTTCAACTATTTAGAGCGCCTTATACATATCCTTAGCTTCTTCTTTTTTAACAGTCTCAGCAACACTCAAAACCTCAACACTCATTTCCTTATCTCCAAAAGCAATAGTGATAACATCACCTACCTTAATGCTCTGAGATGCCTTAGCAACCTTACCATTAACACTAATTCTACCAGCATCCGCCGCCTCATTAGCAACTGTCCTTCTCTTAATAATTCTAGAAACCTTTAAATACTTATCTAACCTCATAAAATCTCCTTCCAAAAAGCAAAAGAAAAGAGGCTGCTGAAAAAATTTCCAGCAACCTCCGAATTTTCAAAAATCAAATCATAGAAGAATTATTTCTTCTTCTTTCCACCCTTCTTAGGTGCGTTAACTGTTTCCTTTAAAGCTTTTCCTGGCTTAAACTTAGGTGCCTTAGATGCAGGAATCTTCATCTCCTTACCTGTAGATGGGTTTCTTCCTGTTCTAGCCTTTCTCTCGATTACTTCGAAAGTACCGAATCCAACTAACTGGATCTTCTCGCCCTTCTTAAGTTCTTCGCCAACAACCTCGATGAAAGCCTTAAGAGCCTTCTCTGTGTCAGCCTTTGTGAGCTCAGTCTTAGCTGAGATTGCAGAAACTAACTCTGATTTGTTCATTTGTCAATCCTCCTTAAAGATATTTGCCGTAAAAAATTCTACCCTTTATTTATACCCTTAAAATCGCCATTTGTCAATATTTTTTTTAAAAAAAGTGCCATTTTTCAAGGGTTTTTATGCATTTTTTATAAATTTTTGCCATTTTTTCCTTTTTTTTCAAAAAATAGCCTAATTTTTCGCCAAAAACACACCAAAATTCAATCAATTTTTAACCTATAAAAACCAATTTTAAAACCACAAAAACCATTATTAAAACAGAAATTATTTTCTTCGTAAAATTGCATGTAAAACAGAGTCCATATGATATCTAATTTCATAGATCATAAATGAATACTCTGGCCACAATTCTTCAACTTCATCCATAAGCGGATAAACACATTCAAGGGTCTCCTTCATATACTTTTCAATATGTTCGTCGTCAAACCCTTTACTCATACTAGAAATATTGTTGCATCTATCATATACCTTAACAAGAGCCGCAATCCTATTCTCATGTAACCGCCTAAAATAAAGCTTCTTCGACTCACCTTTTTCTAAATGTTTATCCTCTTTATGAGTCAAATATGAAACCGCCTCCCTAATTTCATCACTAAAAGGTAGTTCATCTACCTCAACATCACAATCCTCGCAAACATCGTGCAGCAAAGCACTCGAGAGCATCTCATCCTCACTAATTCCATTTGCAATCATATGGCAGGTAATCTGCAAAGGATGAATAATATAAGGTGTTCCTTCATCTCTTAACTGCCCATCATGCATCTTAGTCGCATACTCCAAGGCCTTAAGCGTTTCCTTTAAATTATTCTCTTTTCCAAATTTTTCAATCATCATTGAAAGAGTCTGAATATCCAACCCCTTCTCGATAAGGTTTTTCATAAATAGCCTCCAAAACAAAAACAATTATTAAAATTCGTTTTTAGCAAGTTCTAAAGCCTTCCCAATTATAACATCCATATCATAATACTTATATTCACCAAGTCTTCCACCGAAAATCACTTTATTATTCTGAGAAGCAAGATCACAGTACTTATTATATAACTCCTGATTCTTCTCATCATTAACAGGATAATATGGTTCATCCCCCGGTTTCCACTCAAGACTATACTCCCTGGTAATAACCGTCTTTTTCTCGTCCTTACCATCATCTAAACAGCCCTCAGACGAACTCTCCAGACCCATCTTTTCAAACCACTTATGTTCAATAATCCTTGTCCAAGGTGTTTCCCTATCAGTGTAATTAATAACTGCATTTCCCTGGAAATTATCGCTATCAACAACCTCGCTCTCAAACCTTAAAGAACGGTACTCAAGCCTACCAAGCGAATAATCAAAATATTCATCAATAGGACCTGTGTAGATAATCTTATCTGCAAGTCCCTCATACTCCTCGCGGTTATCCAAAAAATTAGTATTAAGTCTAATCTCAGCTCCCTCAAATAGCTTTCTAATAATCTCAGTATAGCCACCAATCGGAATTCCCTGATAAGCCGCATTAAAATAATTATTATTATATGTAAATCTAACAGGCAGCCTCTTAATAATAAACGAAGGAAGTTCTTTGCAAGGCCTTCCCCACTGCTTTTCAGTATAACCCTTAATCAGCTTTTCGTAAATATCTTCTCCCACAAGACTAATTGCCTGCTCCTCAAGATTTGAAGGCTCATCAATATGATACGCCTCTCTCTGCTCATTTATCTTCTTCTCTGCCTCTGCAGGAGTCGTAACACCCCACATCTCATTGAAGGTATACATATTAAAAGGAAGTGAATACATCTCACCCTTATAATTAGCAACCGGCGAATTAATGAAGCCATTAAATTCAGCAAACTCATTCACATATTTCCAAATTTCCCTGCTATTTGTATGAAAAATATGTGCACCATATTTATGTACATTAATCCCATGAATCTTTTCTGTATAGGTATTTCCAGCAATATGATTTCTCTTCTCAAGAACTAGAACCTTCTTCCCTGCCTTCATAGCTTCATGAGAAAAAACTGCACCAAATAATCCTGCTCCTACAATCAAATAATCATATTTCATTTTATAAAATCCCTCTTAGCTATTAAATTCCCACCAATTGGCCTAAAGTATCATTTTAATTAGACCGACCTTTACTTAAAACAATTCCTTAGAATCTAAAACCACCGTAAATGGCCCTTCATTAACAAGACTCACCTTCATATACTCTCCGAAGATTCCTCTCTGAACATTATCAACACTTTCGCTACATTTATCAATAATATATTCATACATCTCATTAGCCATATCAGGCTTTCCAGCTTCAATAAACGAAGGCCTGTTCCCCTTCTTGCAATTAGCATAAAGAGTAAACTGGGAAATGAGAAGCAAACTTCCATCAACATCCTTAAGGCTCAAATTTGTCTTACCATTTTCATCCTCAAAAATCCTAAGTCCAATAAGCTTCTTAATCATCTTGTCAGCAATTTCACGAGTATCGCTATCAGAAATACCAATAAGAACCATAAAGCCCTTATTAATCTCACCTACAACATTTTCATCAACCGAAACACTCGCCTCACTAACAACTTGAACAACAAATTTCATACTAAAAAAAATCCTCCAAAATTCAAGTATACCATTCTCCCCCGCTCAATAAATTGAGGGGCTCGCACTAAGATAAAACTTAAAAAAGGCCACTTACCAATGATAAGCAGCCTTAACATAACCCCAAAATGCCGTCTCCTGATTTTGAGTCCTAGCGAACTCGCCAGGTGGGCTTCCGCAAATACAGTATCTGTCTTCCACTAGCAAAGGAGGCCTGACATCGCTGCATCAATATAGGATTCCCCTCAAATAGGTGTAGGTTCAAAATTACAGGAATCTCGAACATCCCAGGAAATTATTTCTCGTACTCATGTATTTATTATAACACTTATTACGATATTTTCAATATAAAAATAGTGAATTAAACTTATGGTTAACAAATCTTTCGATATAAGCTTCCATAAATCCCTTTAATTCTAATAGGATTTCTTCCTTCAATTCAAAAGCAAAAAGTTTCTTCTGATCACAACTTAAAACATATTGAATAGCATAAATACTATCCCTACTTAGATAAAATCTATTTTTATCATTATTCCTTTTCTGCATTATCATATAAGTAGGGATTCCAGCATTTAAAGCAATATCCTCTTCTTCGCGATAGATTTTCTGAAGGCAATCAGCACAGACAATTCCGCCCCTCGAAAAATCTACAGCAACCTTTCCAAGTGGGAGACTCAAAAACTCTTGATTACTATATTTTTTATGACAAACGATGCACTCCGAAAACTCCAAGGCAATTCCCTCATAAAGCATCATTCTCATCTCAAAAGCAAATCTCACAGCATCCCTATTAACAACACCCTTAACAAGGGCAGAACACGCAAGAAATAATAAATCAACCTCTCTTTTAGCTTCAACATTTTCCCTGGTAAAGTATCTTGCAAACTCAGCAAAATATGAAGCTTCCATAAACAGATCTAAATCAAGCGCTAATTCTTCAAAATGCTTAACAATCTTAGCACTTCTAAGAGTATAAGAATTCCTCCCACGAAATAACTTAAACTGCGCAAAGGTAAAAGGCATCGAAGCCGCAGATAACGGACTATTCTGTCTTCTAGCGCCTCGAACAAATGCCGAAACTCTTCCCAAATCAGTTGTAAGAATTTCTATCCTATTGTCATATTCGCCAATGGGAGAAACCATGATAACCACCCCATTGACAGTGTAACCACCATCTATTTCTTTCACTTATATCAGCTTCCTCACATAAAGATTATAAGATTTTAAGCCCATCTTCTCTTGCAATATAGCCTTCAACCATCATTCCTTTTTTCTTATAAATAACATGGTAAGCCTTAGAACCATCAATTCTTGTAACCAAACCTCTGTACTTAAGCTTTGTGTTTGCAGCCACCTTTAAGAGAGTCTTCCCCTGATGAGGTTTCTTTCTAATCTTAGTATATCTGATAGTCATACATTTAGTGGATTTTTCTACATCAGAACCAGTTACCTTATTAGCCTTTCCATAGACCTTAGCACCTTCAACATCAGCATATCCACGTATTTTATAGTAATACTCATTTCCACTCTTAGCGCTAGTATCCTCATATTCATAAACAGTGCCATTAACTATTGTTGAAAGCAACTGATATTCTCCATCAAATGTCGCTTTTCGATATATCTCAAACCCCTGAGAACCGCTAAGTTTTCCCCAATTAAGATAAACCCCATTTTCAGAAGCCTTCGCCTTAAATTTAGCAAGCTTCGCAGGCTTGATTTTAAAGGTTTTACTAGTAGTTCCGGTATATTTACCAATTCCAGTAATCGTAACAGTCGCAATTCCAGGATTAATATTATTTGAATAACCAACAACATAATCCGTATTTAGAGTCAAGTTTTTTCCGCTAACCTTAACAGTCGTTGTAGGGCAAATTTCACCACCTGTATATGTCTTACTTCCCGAAAGTGAAACACTTCCACTCTCAACAGAAACCGCCGATTGCGTCGAGGTAGTAACTACCGCACTAACCGCCTCACTCAAATCTGTAGAAGAATAGAAAAAGTTACAATCAACATTTCCAGTAATTCCATCAATAGAACCCTTGCTCGAATACTGCCAAAAACTAAATGGATAAGCAAAGCTTGTACTTGTTGTATAGTGCGCAAGCCAAATCTTATACTTAGCAGTAAGCTCATCTCCATCAAGTTTTCCAGAGAAAACGCTTGCACTCGCATAAATCGCAGGTGTATATCCAGCAACCTTAATCTGCTCACAAAAGGCTGTAACAATAGCTGTATATTCCTCAGTAGAAAGATTAGCATTATACATTCTTCCACCGCCACCAACAGACTCAAAGTCAATAGCCACCGGCATATCTACAGTATATCCCTGAAGATGCTCAATACAATAATTTGCCTCTTCAACAGCCTCTTCTTCAGTAATTGCTTGAGTAAAGAAGTAAACGCCCGTCTTAACGCCAGCAGCATGAGCATTAGCCATATTGGTTTCATAACAGGTATCCATATTAAGAGTACCACCAGCTGAGCCACGATAGCCTAAACGAATAAATGCATAATCAATACCATCAGCCTTAACATCTTCCCAATCAATGGTCTTCTGATAATATGAAACATCAATTCCATTATAAATATTCATACCATCAAACTTATCCTGATGAGTATAGGTAGAACCAGTATAATCACTAGTAGTTGTACTCGAAGCGCTAACTCTTTCTGAATAAACTACGCTCGAACTCACAACAAGTGAAAGTGCTGAAACAAGAGCGATAGCCCTCTTAACAAAACAATTTTTATTATTCTTTTTTTCCATAATCCTATTAATCTTATTAAACATTTTCCACCTCAAAATTTTTCCCCATTATTTTAATTATCATTATATTTTTTTATATTATTGTCAATATTATTGTCAATATTATTGTTATAACCCCAAAACGAAAAACACCCATCAATAAAAGATACACAGGCTCCTCGTAAATATAATATCTTAATAACCTATATTATACAATATGTTTATAGTAAAAAAAAGTTACAATTCCGTGACTAAAAGCCGTCAAAATTGTAACTTTTTATTATTTTAATATTTGATTTTTAAAGACTCACTATTGAATCCCACTCACAGGCTTTGAATCTCTTGTGAAGTAATGCCCTTACTTTTATCAACCAAATGGATTTGGTCTCTTAGTAGCAGAAGGCTGTGATGGAGTAGTATTAGATGAACTACTTGAATTATCATTACTACTATTACTACTACTACTATTATTATTACTTGAGTTATTGTTATTAGAAGGCTTAGCACCCTTACTTACAACAATTGAAACTGTTGTACCAGGATCAACGCTTCCTGAAGGACTAAAGCTAATAACCTTATCCTTACCAACACTGCTATTATATTCAGACTTAGAAACCTTACCCTTAAGTCCTGCCTTCTTAAGTGCATTGATAGCACTTGACTTACTCATACCCTTAAGATTTGGAACCTTAACCTTAGCAGGTCCTGAACTAACTGTAATTTCTACTTCAGAAATCTCTCCAGGTGCAAAGCTTGTTCCACCTTCAACAGACTGGCTAATAACATTACCCTTCTTAACCTTATCGCTGTTTTCCTGCTTAACAGTAACGCTTACTCCAGCTTCTTCTAAAGCAGCCTTAGCCTTACTTTCTGACTTTCCAACAACATCAACAATCTGTAATGTTTCACCAGCTTCAGAACTATCCTCAGATGTAGCTTCACTACTGCTCTCTGATGTAGTCTCAGAAGAAGTTGTAGCAGAAGTATCTGATGTAGTACCAGAACTTGAACTAGTTGTATCAGAAGCAGGCGTTGCTTCGGTTGTTGTTGTCGTAGTTGTGGTAGTTGTTGTTGTTTTAGGTTCCTCTTTCTTAGAACATCTCGAAAGAACAACAATAATAATAATTAAAACGATTACTCCAGGAATAATAAACTTTAAATTATTCTTTATCCTATCCATAAAGGATTCAGGCTGTGGGTAATCCTCTGCTCTATTAGAAACGAATGAATCAAAAACATCATCCTTATCTGTTCTAGGTAAATTTTTATAATCTGGTCTAGTTGAACTTCCAGGTACAGCACTACTTCCAGTTGAAGGTGGTACTGAAGAAGCTGTAGGAGTACTACTTGATGGCACATTGCTTCTAGGTGGTACATTGCTTCTAGGTGGAACATTACTACTTGTAGATGCCTTACTACCAGCTGCTCCAACTGAAACACCACTACCAGCAGTACTTGCCGGTGTACTACTTACGTTTCCAGAAACCGAAGAATCCTCCCTTTTTTTTACCGGTTCTTGCACTGGTGCAGAAACCGGAACATTGCTGGTTGTTGCAGCCTTACTTGTTGAATCAGAAGAATCTGATGAGTCACCAAATAAGCTATCTGGAACATCTCCAGCAGGAGTATAACTTCTACTCTTAATTGAATTTTTAATACTTCCAAAAACTGAACCCGCAGGACTAACTGCGCTCTCGTTGCTTTCTTCTCTAATCTTAACGAAAGCATCGATTGTATCATCCTTTTCACTTCTAGGAAGAGCCTTGGTTGTACCAATGGCTTCACTAGGTGTCTCCTCTGGAAGTGGAGTTACATTTTTATAAAGTCCTTCGTATAATTCATGAATTGTCTGAGTTCTCTCACCAGGATTAACCTTAAGACCTGCCATGAGAGCCTCTTTCTGAGAGTCAGGAATTCTGATATTCAATTCATCAAAACTCTGCATTGTATCATTATTAGCACGACTAAGTGCATCAGGTAATACCTTACCTGTAATCATATAATACATAACTGCACAGAGTGAATAAACATCAGTCCATGCTCCCTGCTCACCATCAAGATAATACTGCTCAGCAGGTGCGAAACCTGATTTAAGGAGGACAGCCATACCTTCATTCTTAGTATAACCTCTCGCAGTATCGAAGTTGATAAGTGTTGCAGAGCCATTGCTCTTAATAATAATATCATCAGGGTTGATATTGTAGTGAATCATATCAACCTTATGCATTCTCTCAAGTGATTCGATGATATGCTTCATCATCTTAAAGACAGCATCAGGCTTAGATGCTCGATTCTTAGCAACATAGTTGTTAACCGTAACACCATTTACAAATTCCATGATAATATAAGCTGTATTATTCTCATTAAATGAATCAAGGACCTGTACAATACCTTTGAAACCATTAAACATCATAAGACGCTTGGTTTCTCTTTCGTAAGCCTGTCTTCCCTCAAAGAACTGATCTCCATGATCATCAGAAATAACATTAACCGCTTTTCCAGTAGCTGAAGTTGTATCTCTAGTTACATGTGCAGAAGGAAAATACTCTTTTATAGCAACCTTTTTATCCTCAAAATTATCCCATCCGACATAGGTTAAACCATAAGCACCTTCACCAACAAGGGTTCCTACATAATACCTGTTATGTATACTACTTCCCGGTTGGAGATATTTAGGCTCTACAGTATAACTACTGTTATCGAATCCACACTTACATTTTCCATTAGCGTCCAATTCAGACATGCACTTAAAACATCTTTTAAAATTGTTAGCCATTATTCTTCTCCAATCTATAAATATTTCTTAGACTACCCCAAAATTGTGTATGGAAATATTATATCATTCCACTTAAACATTTTCAATAATGATTTGAAGAATTTTAGCATCATTTTTTGATTGATTTTATAGTGCCCGTATATACGCCTTTTATCTTCACTAAACCTTTGGTTTTACTAATATTTTTTCTGCTAGTTTCACAACTAATTTTACTTTAAAATCTTTAGAAAAACTTTAATCTAATTTAATACCATTATGAATGGGCTGCGTCTGCCATTTCCTTAACATATTCATAAATATATTTTCCAGCATTTTCACCATGTTCAGCAACAATCTTAATAATTGCACTTCCTACTATAGCACCATCTGCATATTCCGTATATTCAGAAACCTGACTAGGCTTATTAATACCAAAACCAATACAAGCTGGAGTAGTAGTAACTGCCTTAATTTCATCAATAATAGCTCTGATATCTGTTGTAATCTCACTTCTAACACCAGTAACTCCAAGAGATGAAACAACATAGATAAAGCCAGAGGCTTCACTCGCAATCATTCTAATTCTCTCAGAACTTGTAGGTGCAATCATGGAAACTAACTCAAGGTTATGTTCCTTAGTAATTGGAAGTAGCTCCCCCTTCTCTTCGAAAGGCATATCAGGAATAATCAAACCATCGATTCCTACCTCTTCACATCTAGAACAAAACTCTTCATATCCATACCTAAACACTGTATTTAAGTAGCACATGAAAACCAATGGCATATCTGTTTCTTTTCTTAACTCCTTAACCATTTCAAATATCTTATCGGTAGTTGTTCCAGCGCTAAGTGATCTAATATTAGCATCCTGAATAACTGGTCCTTCCGCAATTGGATCTGAAAAAGGAATTCCAAGTTCAACGAGGTCAGCCCCTGCTTTTTCCATCTCAAGAACAAATTCCTTAGTCTTTTCAATGCTAGGATCACCCGATGTAATAAATGCAATAAATGCTTTTCTATTCTCAAAAATCTTATCTATTCTACTCATGCAAATCAATCCCCCTATATCTGGCTATTGCAGCAACATCCTTATCTCCTCTTCCAGAAAGACAACAAATAATAATCTGATCCTTACTCATCTGAGGAGCAATCTTCATAAGATGTGCAATTGCATGTGAGCTCTCAATTGCAGCCACAATTCCTTCTTCCTTAGCAATAAATTCAAAAGCCTTAACAGCCTCCTCATCGGTAACTGGAACATATTCAGCTCTTCCAATATCCTTAAGATATGCGTGCTCAGGACCAATTCCAGGATAGTCAAGACCAGCAGAAATTGAATAAACTGGAGCAATCTGACCATACTCATTCTGGCAGAAATATGATTTCATACCATGGAAAACTCCAAGAGTACCTGTCGCAATTGTAGCAGCTGTTCTATCAGTATCAACGCCTTCTCCAGCAGCCTCACAACCAATGAGTCTAACATCCTTATCATTTATAAATTCATGGAACATACCCATCGCATTACTTCCACCACCAACGCAAGCCATAACAACGTCTGGAAGTCTTCCTTCAAGCTCTAAAATCTGCTCTCTAGCCTCACGACTAATAACACTCTGGAAATCTCTAACAATCATAGGGAATGGATGAGGACCCATAACAGAACCAAGTAAATAAAGTGTATCATCTGGTCTCTTAGTCCACTCTCTCATGCACTCATTAACTGCATCCTTTAAGGTCTGTGTTCCGGTCTCAACAGGATGAACCTTAGCACCTAAAAGCTCCATTCTGTAAACATTAAGTGCCTGTCTAACTGTGTCAACCTTACCCATGAAAATCTCGCATTCCATATCTAAGAGCGCAGCCACAGTAGCTGTAGCAACACCATGCTGACCAGCACCAGTTTCAGCAATAAGCCTTGTTTTTCCCATCTTCTTAGCAAGAAGTGCCTGACCAAGACAGTTATTAATCTTATGAGCACCTGTATGATTCAAATCTTCTCTCTTAAAATAAATCTTAGCGCCCCCTAAATCCCTAGTCATCTTCTTTGCATAATAAAGAAGTGATGGTCTTCCAGCATACTCACGATTAAGCTTATCCAACTCTTCATTGAATTCTTTATCGTTCTTATAAAATTCATATGCCTTTTCAAGATTTTTAATTTCATTCATAAGCGTCTCAGGGATATATTGTCCGCCATGAATTCCATATCTACCGTTTTCCATCCTGTTTCTTTCCTTTCTGATTTCCTAAAACTAATACTTTAATACCATAAAAGAATAGACTAAACCCTACCCTCTAACAGCATCAACATATTTCCTGATTTTTTCTTTGTCTTTAAATCTATCAGTTTCTAAAAGACTACTCGCATCCAAAGCATAAGGATTTAAAAACTCAATTGCAGCCTTCGCATTTTCATGATTAATTCCTCCCGCAAGAAAATAATCTCTTGAGACATTTTTAACAATATCCCAATTAAATGACATGCCGCTTCCGCCCTCTTTACCCTTAACAAAGGTATCCAAAAGGACATAATCCGCCCTGCAATTTTCAATCATCTCAATATCTGTTTCTTCCTTAATTCTGAATGCTTTTATGATTTTTATTTGAGAATTATTGATTTTACTTCTAAGCTTATCGATAAAATCATCATCTTCATTTCCATGAAGCTGAATCAGATCTAAAAGAGCTTCGTCTGTATATCTAAGAATTTCATTGATGTCCTGGTTTACAAAAACTCCAACTCGTTTTACTCTCGAATCCACTAGATGTGATAATTCCTTCATATCATTGAATTTAACCTGTCTAAAGAAGCCATCTGCTAAAATAAAGCCACAATAATCAGGTAAAAACTCATTTATATATAATACATCTACTTTTCTTCTAAGTCCACATATTTTTATTTTAGTCATAAGCTTCCTCCAGGTATTTTAAAAGTAAACTCTTACACAATCTCAGCCCGACTGAATTAATCACAAATTCTCAAGCAATCTCAGCCCTTCTTAATTCAGCAAGTTCTCTCTTCCAACTCCTAAGTGTTTCTTCAGGGTCACTCTGCCTCATGAGTGCCTCCCCAACTAGCACAGCATCAACTTCCTCCCGCTGAAGTCTAAATAAATCCTCAATATGTTTAACACCGCTTTCCGAAACAAAAACCACATCCTCAGGAATCAAACTCCTAAACCTAATTGAATTATTTACATTAACCGAAAAATCTCTAAGATTTCTATTGTTAACGCCAACAATTCTCGCACCAGCTTTTAAAACCTTCTGAATCTCATCCTCATCATGTGCTTCAAAAAGCACCGAAAGTCCAAGTCCATCAGCAATCTGAAAATAATCCTTTAACTCCACTTCATCAAGAATTGAAGCAATGAGAAGAATCGCATCAGCGCCTGATGATTTTGCTTCATAAATCATATACTCATCAACAGTAAAATCTTTCCTCAAAACTGGAGTCTTAACAAGGCTCTTAATATCCTCTAAATATGATAAACTTCCAAGAAAAAATTCAGGCTCTGTAAGACAGGAAATCGCGTCTGCATCGCCATTTTCATATGCCTTTGCAATTTCTTTATATGGAAAATTTTCTGAAATAATTCCCTTCGATGGAGATGCTTTTTTTACTTCACAAATCAAAGATAATCCATCTTTTTTAAGGCTATTTTCAAACACATAATTTCCATCAAAATTTTCACTAAGCTTTAAGGCTTCCTCCTTAACAACGGACAAAGGTTTTTTACTCATAGAATCCTGAACTCTAAGTCTGGTTCTATCTGAAATCTTTTCTAAAATATCCATAAAACACCTCACTTTTAATTAGGCAATCTTCTGATCATTATTTGTAAGCTCAATAAACTGCTCAAGCTTCTTCAATGCCTTTCCACTTTCAATAGTTTCCTTAGCAAGATTAATTCCTTCCTCGATAGAATCAGCTTTTCCAGCAAGGTAAAGAGCAACTCCTGAATTAAGTAAAACTGTATCTGTCTTAGGACCACTCTCACCCTTAAGAATGTTAATTGCAATCTGAGCATTCTCCTTAGGCTCTCCACCAACAAGTTCACTCTTCTGACATGTCTTAAAACCAAAGTCCTCAGGACAAATTGTATATTTTCTATAGTTACCATCGATATATTCAGCAATAACTGTAGGAGCGCTCATTGAAATTTCATCAATACAATCAGTTCCATATACTGCCATCGCTCTCTCAACACCGATGTTATGAAGTACTCTAACAAGTGGCTCAACAAGCTTCTCTGAATAAACTCCCATAAGCTGAATATCAGCACTTGCAGGATTAGTAAGAGGTCCTAAAATATTGAAAATTGTTCTAATTCCAATTTCCTTTCTAACTCCTCCAACGAATCTCATTGCTGGATGATACTTCTGAGCAAAAAGGAAGATTAAACCAGCCTCATCAAGCACATTCTCAGCATCCTCTGTCTCAAGATCAATCTTAGCTCCAAGAGCCTCAAAGCAATCAGCTGTACCGCACTTACTTGAAGCAGCTCTATTTCCATGCTTAGCAACCTTCTGTCCAGCAGCTGCACAAACAATAGCTGAAAGTGTTGAAATATTAAATGTATTCGAGCCATCTCCACCTGTTCCAACAATTTCTAACAAACCTTTTTCTGAATGGAAAGGCTTACAATGCTTCTTCATAACATTAGCCGCAGCTGTAATCTCATCAATTGTTTCACCCTTCATTGCAAGAGCAGTAAGAAATGCAGCCTTATGAACATCAAGTGCCTCTCCTGTCATAATTTCTTCCATAACCTCTGTCATCTCATCTGCTGTTAAATTGCTACCCTGTGATAATTCCTTAATTGCCTCTTTAATCATAATTTTCCTCTTTTCTGCGTCGGTTAAATTTTAATGTGTATAAAAGATATTTCCGACACTAAATACCTTTTACTTTGGTTTCATTAAGTCCAACCATCCAGTCAACGCTAGCAAATTTACTCTTATCCCTATTATGTATAACTAAATGTTTATAAAGTTTTCTAAAATCTTCTTACCATCTGGAGTAAGAATTGATTCAGGATGAAATTGCAATCCATAAATCTTATATTCTCTGTGTTCCACAGCCATTATTTCATCTTCCTTAGTAACGGAAACGACCTTTAAGCAGCTCGGTATCTTTTCAGCATCAGCCGCAAGAGAATGGTATCTTGCAACCTTAATTTCTTTCCCAATTCCTTTAAAAAGTTCACTTTTCTCATCAACAGAAACTATCGAGCTCTTTCCATGCATAAGCCTTGAAGCATAGGTAACAACTCCTCCAAAGGCTTCACAAATTGCCTGATGACCAAGGCATACACCAAGGATTGGAATCTTACTTCCAAGCTTTAAAACAACCTCTTCGCAAATTCCTGCATCCGCAGGTCTTCCAGGTCCTGGTGAAAGAATAATCTTATCCGGATTAAGTTCTTCAATTTCTTCAACTGTCATCTCATCATTTCGAATAACCTTAATATCAGGTTCAAACACACCTACCATCTGAAAAAGGTTATATGAAAAACTATCATAATTATCAATTAGTAAAATCATATTTCTCCTCCTTTTTCAACCGCTGAAATAACAGCCTTTGCTTTATTTATGCACTCTGTATACTCAGTCTCCGGGACTGAATCAGCAACGATTCCAGCACCACTTCTAACAAAAATTTTATTATTCTTCTTCCAAACAAGCCTGATTGCAATACATGTATCAAGATTTCCGGTAAAATCAATATAACCGATTGCTCCACCATAAATCCCTCTCTTATTATTCTCAAGCTCATTAATAATCTCCATAGCCCTATGTTTAGGTGCTCCAGAAAGTGTACCCGCAGGAAGCACTGCATCAACTGCATCAAGAGCACTCTTATCATCCCTGATTTCACCAACTACAGTAGAACCGATATGCATTACATGAGAATATCTCTCAATCCCCATATACTTCTCAACCTCGACACTACCAAACTTACTGATTTTTCCAAGATCATTTCTTCCCAAGTCAACAAGCATATTATGCTCCGCACATTCCTTTTCATCAGCAAGTAATTCCTTCTCAAGAGCTAAATCTTCTTCATCACTCTTTCCTCTAGGTCTCGTTCCAGCGAGTGGAAATGTATGAAGCGTTTTATTTTCAAGCTTCACAAGCGTCTCTGGTGAAGCTCCAGCAACCTCAACATCGTCGCTACCCATATAAAACATATAAGGGGAAGGATTGATTGTTCTAAGCATTCGATAAACATTTAAAAGGCTTCCCTCATATTCAGCTTCCAATCGGTTAGAAAGAACAACCTGAAAAATATCTCCCTCATAGATATATTTCTTAGCCTTAATAACCATATCACAAAACTCTTCCTTGCTGAAAAGTGCTCTGTATTCTCCGAGCATTCTTCCCGACTCATCCTCGCACTCTTCACCTTTTTCAATCAATTCAATAATCTTATCAATTTCAGAATTTGCCCTATCAAATTCCATCTGTAAATCATCGGCATCAGTTCTTGCATTCGCAATAACAATTATCTTTCCCTTTATATTATCGAATGCGATAATCTTATCGAAGAGCATCAAATCCACATCATTAAAATTCTCTTCATCCTTAGCATCTAAATTCAATTTCTTCTCACTATATTTAATATAGTCATAAGAAAAATAACCCATGAAACCGCCGGTAAAAGTTGGAAGATTTAAAAGCTTTGGACTTCTATGATTCTTTAGAATTTCCTTTATATAATCTCCCGGATGATTAACCTTAATTTCATCCTCAAGTTTCTTTGTCTCACCATTATCATCAACGATAATTCTCTTAACCCTAAGAGTATTTGAATTATCACAGGTAAGTTCTAAACTTGGATCAAAACCGAGGAATGTGTATCTTCCCCAATATTGCTGCTGTTCAACACTCTCCAACATAAAAACATGATGCGAATTCTTTTTAAGAATCTTAAGTGTCTGAATCGGCGTTCTAATATCAGATAAGATTTCCTTAGATATTGGAACAATGTCGTAGCTACCCTTAAAACTAGCAAATTCTTTAAAATCCATAAGCTTCCTCCTTATAATTACCATACTTCCCATTCCCTTACTTTGAGTTTTTACCAAACCAGAACTTTTAAACCTAAACAACTGTAACTAGACAATTTTGAACATAAAAAAAGCCCCTGGACAGAAAATAAATCTGTCCAAGGGCGAAAATTCAAAATAAAATATCCGCGGTGCCACCTTGATTTGTATTAAAAAATAACACACACTCAGCAAAATACTCTGCATAGAAAACATATGCAATAAACATTTACATACATTAAAAACACATTCATATCTCCGACAAATAACGCTCGTCCACACGTCGTGCAATACTTGATTTAAAAAAATCTTTCCACACGCCCTCAACGGTCCATTTAACAAGCTGTATGCTACCGACTCTCAGCAACGCCGGCTCTCTGTGAGCTCATGTCCTGTTTTTATCTCCGTTTCAACGGTTTAAAATATTCAATTCATAGTAAAAACTATGTTTGAATTATATACATGTGAAAAACATCTGTCAAGAAAAAATTTATTTTTTAATTCTCATCGTATCGTCTTCGTATTTTTTCGTATTCTTACAATTCCATTAAACTTTCCCCTAAAGTATTGCTAATTAGTAGAAAGTAAATTATTATACAATAGAATATATTTATGAAAATGGGTTAGTTTTCGAATTATTATATTTAATGGCGTGTTTTAGGTATAAGGAGTCATAATTATTTGATTAATATGTTTTTAGGTCGAATAATTATTTATTAATTAGGGATTAAACAATAGTTTTTAACTAGGGAAAGGAAGTGCTAATATGGATGCGTTATCAAAAAAAATATCCATAAAATTTTATATAGCATTTTTATGTATTAGTTTTATTTGCGCCATTTGGTTAAACTCGGAAAGGTCAAGCGCTGTAACCTATGTATTAAAGACCTATAGTGATAGTGTTTCCGTTACTTCATCACAGACTACAACAACACAGACAACTCCAACACCTTCTGCATCACCAACTATTACACCAGGTTCAACAGCTGTATCGCAAACACCGTCTTCAACTCAGAGCTCAACAGCAACACCAACTGTTGCTCCAACTGCTACACCTGAGGTAAAGACAACAACAGCGACAATCTTAACCTACACCTATCAGAAACCAGTTATTTCTTCTTCCAGGCCAGGTTATAAAGCAATAAACAAATACTTTTCGAATCATTACAAAACATTTTTAGCAAATAAGACATCAATTGAAAATGTTGCAAAGGAGAACTACAAAACATCAGCTTTTACTACTCCTTACACAATGACTGGAAAATGGACAGTTACTTACATAAGCGGAAATATAATTAGTTTAAAGTATATTTACAATGATACAATCGCTTCAGAAAACTCCACTTCAATTAGTGGTGTAACCTTCGATATGAAAACCGGAAAAAAGGTGAATATCAAGAAATATACAAATTACTCAACAAATAAGATTAAAAACAAACTTGTAAAATCATATAAAAAATACGCAAAGAAAAACACTTCCTACACATTTTGGAATAATAATGTAAGCACATTGAAAGCTACTTCGATGAGTTCTCTTCCATTCTGCATACAGAATAATGGAAAGATTCAATTGCTTTTCTCCCCTGGAGTACTTGCTCCACAGGCAGTAGGAATAATTACTTTTAATCTTTAAAAATAGTAAATAAAAGCTCTAGTTTCGTAAATGAAACTAGAGCTTTTTTAATTCATAATTATTATATTCCAATTTAGAATCAACATAATCTAAAACAAGTTCTTACTTAACTTCATTCAGACCTGCTTATACTCCAACTGTTGCGCTCCTAATTATTATTTCTCAACATAATCAAATCTATAAATACTTACAGATAAAGGCGGAAGATTCATAACAATACTGTATTTCTGATCATCGAATTCAACCTTCTCAGCCTTTAAGGTCTTAGGGTTCTTAATTCCCATTCCACCGTACTTTGTATCATCAGAAGTCATAAGAAGCTTATAGCTTGTGTTTGAAGGAACACCAAATCTCATGTTATCCCTCTGAACAGGTGTGAAGTTGCAAACAAAGAGGAGCTGATCCTTCTTAGATGAACCTCTTCTAACAAATGAAACCACACTGATATCAGAACGATCAACACTCATCCACTCAAAACCGATTCTATCCATATCGTTAATATAGAAGGCATCATACTTCTTATAGAACTTATTCAAATCCTGAACAAAGGTCTGACAACCCTTATTCAACTCTTCATCTAAAACAAACCAATCAAGGGAACGTTTCTCGCTCCACTCTCTAAACTGACCAAATTCCTGTCCCATGAAAAGAAGCTTCTTTCCAGGATGACCATACATAAATCCATAAGCCAAACGAAGGTTTGCAAACTTCTGACTCATCTCACCTGGCATCTTCTCAACCATAGACTTCTTCAAGTGAACAACCTCATCATGAGATATTGACTGAATAAAGTTCTCACTATATGCATATTGCATACTGAACGTAAGTCTGTTATGGTTAGGACCTCTAAAATATGGATCCATCTGCATATACTCAAGGAAGTCATTCATCCAGCCCATGTTCCACTTAAAGAGGAAGCCAAGACCAGAGAGCTCAACTGGGCTTGTAACACCTGCCCAAGCTGTTGATTCCTCAGCAATAATCATAGTTCCAGGCTCTTCCTTCTCACAGACTGAATTCAAGCGATGGAAGAACTCAATTGCATCATAATTCTCATTTCCACCATCTTCATTAGGAAGCCAGTCTCCATCCTGTTTTCCATAGTCAAGATAGAGCATTGAAGCAACCGCATCAACTCTAAGTCCATCAACATGGAAAACTCTGCTCCAGAACAAGGCATTAGCAATAAGGAAGTTAGAAACCTCTGCACTAGAGTAATCAAAAATATATGTACCCCAGTCAGGATGTTCTCCTCTTCTCTTATCAGGATGCTCGTAAAGCGCCTGTCCATCGAATCTTCCAAGTGCATAAGCATCTCTTGGGAAGTGAGCTGGAACCCAGTCAAGAATAACACCAATACCAAGTGAATGCATATGGTCAATAAAGTACATAAAGTCTTTTGGTTTACCATATCTCTTAGTAGGTGCATAATAACCTGTAACCTGATATCCCCAAGAACCATCAAATGGATGCTCAGCAATTCCCATCAATTCAACATGAGTATATCCCATCTTCTTCAAATATTTTCCAAGTTCCTTAGCTAACTCTTTATATGTGAAGAAGCCATTATCATCATCTTCAATCTTCTTTTTCCAAGAACCCAAATGGCACTCATAGATAGCCATTGGCATCTTAATCATATCCTGTCTGCTTTTCTTTCTTCTCTCTTTAATCCACTCAGCATCAGACCACTCGAAACCGCTTAAATCAGCGACAATCGAAGCATTATCAGGTCTAAGCTCTGCCTCATTTGCATATGGATCAGCCTTGTAAATCTCATCATCAGTTCTAGTAAGAATCCTGTATTTATAGATTGCGCCCGGCTTAACTCCAGGAATAAATAGCTCATAGATTCCAGAAACATCCTGAATATTCATGAGATGAACTCTTCCATCCCACATATTAAAATCACCAACAACACTAACTGATCTAGCATGTGGAGCCCAAACAGCAAAATGAGTTCCCTTAACTCCATCAATTTCCATTGGATGAGCACCGAGTTTTTCATAAATATTATTATGTCTGCCTTCTGCAAATAAATATCTATCTACATCTGAAATAATTGACTTAAAAGCATATGGATCCTCAGTCTTAACAACATTTCCAGGACCATATACAATATTCAAAACATATCTATCGTCGTACTTTCCACCTTCAATATATTTTCCAAAAAATCCACTTCCAGGCTCAACCTCTTCAAGTTCAACCTTATTCTTCCCCTTAGAATCTGTAACATAGATTTTTTGCGCTTCAGGTCTGTAAACTGTGATAACTTGTCCCTTCAAGAAATCATGTAAACCAAGAATATTCGATGGCGCATTGTGCTTTTCAGCTAACAACTCATCAAATTCAACCCAATTAATCCACTGCTCTAATTTTTTTTGCATGTCTTCTCCATTCTGCGAACTAGTCGTTTTATTTATTGTAACCTCATAAATATTCAACTCAGCAAATTTCGCCAAGTCCCCATATAAATGCTTTAATTATGCAGTCCGCCACATATTTAAAGCAAGAAGCGTTTTAACTCAGTCGAATCTTTACTTCAAACCGCGTTAAATCATCTCTAATTTTTCAATCTCATCCATTAATCCATAGTAGGATGTCATTTCGTTAGGAAGTGTCTTCGCATTAACGTGATTTGATTTATAAATTGCACCCTCTTTTCTTTGGAAAATAGGAACTACAACTCCCCATTCAAAGATTCTATCAAAACACTTATTATAATTCTTAGCCTTCTTTGTATAAGAAACAATACTATCTGCGCTATCAATCAATTCATCCAAATTACTATCAGCAATTCCAAGGATATTGTTCTCAAAAGAATAGTTTCCATAATATAATTCACGAAGCGAAGCATCTGGATTTGTCTCAAACTCCTGACACCACATCTGAAGTTTATGCTTATTAACCTTCTTCTGAAGCTTCTTAGTCTTCTCGTATTTAACCTTCAAATCAATTCCGATATCTGAAAGTGAATTACGAATATCCGATAAATATGAATACATACAAGCATTATCATCGGTTTCAGAAGGAATAACAATTTCATACTTCATCTTCTTAAGCTCTTTATCGGCAACAAGCTTAGAATCCTCTAGTTTATATCCTGCAGCACAGAAATAAATCTTAGCAATCTCCAATGCCTTCTCTAATCTCTCTTCATATTCCATATCAGAAGTATAGAGCCTATCTCCCTTATTATCAGTCGCATAAGCCTCCTTGTAATCATCAGTTTCCTTATCAGGAACAGCCCAGCTAACTGAAGCAAATGGATAATCAATAACGCTAACTGAATATCCATAATATCTCTCACAAATATCAGCTCGGTTAGAAGCAAAAACTGTCGCAAATGCCTTTCTAAGAGCCTTAGATTTGTTAGTATCAGGTCTGCCATTAACTGAAAGATTAACAGCATTCATGCATATCATTTGATATGTATCACCATCGGTATATGTATTATAAAATCCACTCTTATCAAATTCTTCATTTCTAGTAGCACCATTTAAGTAATCTACAACATCTTTACCATTACTAAATGCCGCATAATCATAAACTCCTGCAAAGAAATCAGTAAATGTCTGAGAATTATCATCTGAACTCTTCTTTTTCATCTGAACAAAGGCAGTTGCAGGGCAACCCTTGTAGTACTTTTCGTTAGCCTCAAAATAAATTACACCCTTATCATTCTTAATGAATTTATATGGGCCAGCACCAACCAATCCATTCTTTTCTACTAATTTTGAGATATTATCCTTTTCAAAACCAAAGGTTTTTGCACTTAAATTATATTTCTTTTTATCACCATAGTAGTGCAGTGGACAAACTGGAATGTTAAACGTGTGAATATCACTGGAATTATAACCATCAGTTACAATTTTAACTCCCTTTTTTCCTTCTTTATCAATACCAGAAATATCAGAAGATGCACCACTTAAATAAGCCTTTAAGCCCTTAATATTAACATTCTTTAAATCATAAAATCCGTGATAGCTTTCATCACAAAAAGCATATAGAGTAAAAATCAAATCATCAGCAGTAACTGTTTCACCATCAGAAAAATAAACATTATCATCAATAGTGAAGGTATAGGTTGTCTGAGATAAATCAGCATCATATTCAACGTTAACATTAGCCATTCCTTTATAGCTATATTCCTTGCCATTATAGGAAATCTTCTCACCCTCAGCAGCCCACTTAACGAGACTATTATTTCTGTCAAAAGTCACGAGATTTGCTTGAGTAAGCCTTAAGATTCTTCTATCCGCCTTTGTTAATTCACCAAAAGGATTAACTACATCAGAGACATCCCCACAGGCCATAATAAAAGGCTCATCTGGAACATCCCTTCCCTTTCCTTCTGCTAAATAAATGGTCTCATCGCCCTCAACGGTAGTCTTTGGACCAGACGCTTCTTCAACTTTTTTATCCTTCCCACATCCTCCAAAAGAAAGGACAACTCCACAAAGAAGAACAAAAAATAAAATACGATTTATCTTGAAATTATTCTTATTTTTATATTCAAAATTCTTAATTGAATCACCAAAAAAATACATCAATAAATTCCTGCCTATCATCATAAAATCTCTGAATATTTTAGCATATAGACATACTTTTGTAAACAATAAGAGATTACCATCAACGCAATTGGCTTCTGGTAATCTCTTATAATTTTAATGAATTATGTTTATTATCATCTTAACCTTAAAGAAAACACTTAAAGGTGAAGAGTTATTAAACTATTTAATTATCCCTTTACACCACCAAGTGTAACACCTGCTACAATGAAACGTGCAAAGAAGATGTAAGCAACGATAAGTGGGATTACGGTAACGAAAAGTCCCATATAAACTACACCGTAGTCAACCCTGAACTGATCAGATGTAAGAATCTGAACGAACATAGGCAATGTCTTCTTTGAATCTGTAGTAAGGAGAATCGAAGGAGTGAAGAGGTTGTTCCACTGTGCAACGAACTGGAAAATAGCCTGTGTTGCAAGAGCTGGTTTCATAAGTGGCACAATAATTGTATTAAAGATTCTAAACTCGTTAGCACCGTCAATACGTGCAGCCTCAATCATTTCAATCGATAAGGTACTTTCCATATACTGCTTCATGAAGTAAACAACTGTAGGAGCAGCGATACATGGAACAATAAGAGCTAAATAGTTATCTACAAGATTTAACTTAAGCATGAATCTGTAGAAACCGATGATAGTAATCTGTGTAGGAATCATCATGATTGCCATAATGAAAGCCCAAGCAAACTTCTTTAACTTAAACTGATATACATGGATACCATATGCAGTCATTGCTGAGAAGTAAACTGCACAAATTGTACCAGGACCAGAAATAATAAGTGAGTTTCTCATGGCCTTTCCTAATGTAATAGCCATACCATTCTGCTTAGCCCAAAGGTTTTTAAGGTTCTCTCTAAACATTCCTCCTGGAATCAAGCTAACACCTGCCTGGATATCCTGAGAATCACGTGTTGCATTGATTATCATGAGTAAGAATGGGAGAATTGAGAGGAGACAGAAGAAAATACAAACAGCATTTCTTAAAAGTTTTGATTTAAACTGTCCCTCAGAATATGAATCAACATCATTCTGTTTTGCCATAATTATTTATCCTCCTGTATTATTCCCATCTTTGCTGCTTTATGAGCGGCCTTTTCTTCTTTTCTAGCCTGCTCAGCATCCTTATCTCTCATAGTATAGAGAAGAACGCAACTAACAAGAAGGGTTATTATAAAGAGCATAACCGAAACGGCTGCCGCCTTACCATCATTGCTGGCATGAAGTCGCATGATGTACATTGTAAGGGTTGTAGACTTGTCGTTTGGCTGACCAATAAGTCCTGTCTTACTAACATTGAAGAGAGCAGGAATATCGTAGTTCTGCAAACCACCGATAAGTGATGTAATAAGAACGTACATAAGAATTGGTCTTAATAGTGGCAATGTGATGGAGAAGAACTTCCTTGCGGAGTTCGCACCATCTATATCTGCAGCCTCGTAAATATCCGGACTGATACCTAATACACCCGAAATAAGAAGGAGTGAAGTATTTCCATACCACATCCAGAAGAGGATGTATGAGATAATTCCTCTTGTTCCACCAACTGATGACATGAAGTCAAAATTCTTAGAAATAATTCCCAAGTTCTTTAAGGTCATTGTGATAGGACCTTGAGCTGAGAATAAAGAATGGAACAATACTGAAATTGAAGCTGCTGTAATCAAGCTTGGTAAGTAAATTACACATTTATACAAGCCGTTTAATTTCAATTTAACTTTTGTATCTGATAACCAAGCAGCCATCAGAAGTGAAATAATAATCTGTGGAACAAAGTTAAATGTCCAGATTATCAATGTGTTACCAAGATATGTGAGCATGTAAGCTCTTTCACCTTCAGTAATACCGAGCAAGTCAGCAAAGTTCTTTAAACCTGCAAAACTGATTGTCTCCTGAAGATTTCTTCTAGTGTACTTTAAAGTACTGTAATATAAAGTTGATATAAGTGGAATAAACTGAAAGAACAAGTAAACAATGAAGAAAGGTGCAATGAAAAAGTAACCCCATCTTCCATATTCAACTGTTCTTCTACGTTTCTTACCTTGTGTATTGTTACTCATTGTAATTAATACACCCCTTTCTGAACTTTCTTCTCCAAAAGCCTAATATTTTAATCTTAATGAATTAAGTAGTTTCTTTTAAAAAAATCTGCTCCCTTCACATCCCGAAGGAAGCAGACAAAACCGAAATCCGAAAAAACAGATTTAAACTTTTTTTAATTAATTATGAAAGGTAGTCATATGTATCATGAACTGATGCCTTGAAGTCTTCGATAGCTGTATCAGCATCTACGTTACCCTGAACATATTCCTTAACCTGTGAAGCCCAAAGATCATTGATTGTCTGATCTTCTGCTGTTGATGTTGAAGCATCAATTGAATCAGCAAGTGGGAGATAGAACTCGATTACGTTCTGCTTAGCTCCCTTGAAGAGCCAATCACATGTAGCATTGCTCTTCTGAATCTGAGCAAGAGCTTCTGTGTTGTTTACGAAGTCTGAAGATCTCTTGTTGATTGCTACTAAAGCGTCAACATCACAAGTGATCCACTTAATCATTCTTCCAGCAAGTTCAGTATCTGCACATCCCTTAGTAGCTGAAAGACCTGTACCACCCCAGTAGAACTGCTGTGGTCCGTTTACAAGGATTGTGTTACCCTTCCAAACATCCTTTAAGCACCAATATGTGAACCATGGGCATCCTGAGTAAGCAAGTGCTGCATTTGACTTCTTGCCATCACCTTCCATGTTAGCATTCCAGTCATCTGTCCACTGATCAGTGTTGAATGTGAGGTCTCCCTCATAGAACTGCTTAGCAACTTCCATGTATTCTTCCATGTTAGGATCGATTGTGATCTTATCATCTCCATCATACCAACCAGTAGTACGTGAGTTAGAGAATGTTCTGAATACATCTGTGTAACCTGAGAGAAGCTTAACCTTACCCTTAGAAGCATCGTTAACTGTCTTAGCAGCTGCGATCATGTTATCCCATGAACTGAAGTACTTATCCTGAAGTTCTGCAGGATCTGTAGTTCCGAGATACTTCTTAGCAAGATCTGCTCTGATCTGATAACATCCTGGTGTAGCCTGCCAGAAGAAAGCTTTCATCTTTCCGTCTGCATCTGTTCCAAGATCTTTGTTGTACTGATACATGTTAGCTGTATCATCTGCTGTGATTCCGAGATCGTCAGCTGAAAGAAGTGAATCACTGTTTACATACTTCTTAACATAGTCAACTTCAAGACCCATAACGTCTGGATAAAGTTCATTTGACTCATCATTTAACATTTCATCAATCTTTGTCTGATAAACATCTGAACCACCAGTGTTTACGAATACGATTCTTGCATAATCATCTGGATTAGCCTCTTTGTACTCGTTATCAAGAATGTTCTTGATATCATCGTTCCATCCCCAAACTACAAATGCATCTTCAGCTGCAGCATCACCTGATACTACGTTCTCAACTTCTGAAGTTGAAGTAGCAGCTGATGAAGATGTGTCTTCACCTGATGTAGCTGTTGTGTCTGTTGTGGTGTTTCCACCTGTTGTTGAACTACTTGTTGAATCTGATCCGCCACAACCTGTAAATGCTGTAGCAACCATAGCTGTACTAAGAAGTACGCCTAAAACTTTCTTTCTCATAAATTAGATAACCTCCTCATGAAAATGGTTTTTTTTTACCTTTCGGTTTTTGTTATTTCGAAAATATGGTTTACTTAAAATTACCCCACAAATTGTACATCCTATTGCGAGAAATCTTTTCGCAACCGTTTTCGTAAACTCATTATATACTATTGTGTAAAATTATACAAGTATTTTTTTATTTTTTTTGTTTTTTTTGTATATTTTTACCTAAAACCAAAAAAAATGATGACAATTTATTACATTTTCGTAACAAATCATCATCATTTTTGTGTTATTTTCTATTGATTTTGTGCAATTTCTTGAAAACAAAATATCATTTATGACTATTTTATAAACAAAATACACTAATAATTTTAGAAACCATTTTACTCTTCAGAATCCATATCGTCAGTAACAAATGCAACATCATCAAACTCTTCATCAGTAACAAAAGCATCTAATCCATCATCTTCTACTTCTGTATCAGGCTCTTCAATCTCAGTAATCTTAGGCATCTTACTTCTCTTGGAGTTCTTTTCTTCTTCCTTTTCGAAGAGATCCTTCTGCTTAAGTGCTTCCTTAATCTTCATAATCTGCTTATTAGCATTATGATCGCAGTCAAGCTTAACGTTTCTATAGCGCTTCATTCCTGTACCAGCTGGAATAAGCTTACCAATAATAACGTTCTCCTTAAGACCAATAAGATTATCAACCTTTCCTTTAATAGCTGCATCTGTAAGAACTCTTGTTGTTTCCTGGAAGGAAGCAGCTGAGAGGAATGACTCTGTAGCAAGGGCAGCCTTTGTAATACCAAGGATTACTCTTGTACCTGTAGGAACCTCAAGTCCCTCTTCTTCAAGTCTCTGAACCTCATCTTCAAAGTCAAGAATATCAACTCTGTCTCCTGGAAGGAACTTAGAATCACCATTTTCATCAATCTGGATCTTCTTAAGCATCTGACGAACAATAACTTCAACGTGCTTATCATTAATCTCAACACCCTGGAGTCTGTAAACTCGCTGAACTTCACGAAGGATATAATCCTGAACTGCTCTAACACCCTTAATTTCAAGGATATCATGAGGATTGATACTACCTTCTGTAAGCTCATCACCGGCTTCAATAACCTGACCATCCATAACCTTAATATGTGAACCATAAGGAATGAGATATGTCTTTTCTGCACCATTTTCAGGGTTTCTAACGATAACCTCTGTCTTCTGTTTAGTATCAGCAACTTCAACCTCACCAGGGATTTCAGAAATAATAGCAAGTCCCTTAGGCTTACGTGCCTCAAAAAGCTCCTCCACACGAGGAAGACCTTGTGTGATATCAGAACCAGCAACACCACCGGTATGGAAGGTACGCATTGTAAGCTGTGTACCAGGCTCACCGATTGACTGAGCTGCGATAATTCCGATAGCTTCACCAACCTGAACAGGATTACCAGTTGCAAGGTTTGCACCGTAACACTTAGCACAAATACCATTGTGGCAACGACAGGTAAGAATAGTTCTAATCTTAACCTTTGCATCGTTTCCAGCGTCTACGATTGCCTTTGTATTAACAATTCTTTCTGCTCTCTTAGCAGTAATCATGTGATTTCTCTTAACAATCAAATCACCATTATCATCATAGATAGACTCGCATGAGAATCTACCAGTAATTCTATCAATAAGCTTCTCGATTTCTTCCTTACCATTTACGAAGCTTGAAACCCACATTCCTGGGATTTCCTCAGCACCCTCACAGCAGTCTGTCTCTCTGATGATAAGTTCCTGGCTGACATCAACAAGACGTCTTGTAAGGTATCCTGAATCGGCTGTTCTAAGCGCTGTATCAGAAAGACCTTTACGAGCACCATGGGCTGAGATGAAGTATTCAAGTACATCAAGACCTTCACGGAAGTTTGACTTGATAGGAAGCTCGATAGTGTTACCCTGTGTATCCGCCATAAGTCCACGCATACCAGCAAGCTGCTTAATCTGCTGCTTAGAACCACGGGCTCCTGAGTCAGCCATCATGTGAATGTTATTGTACTTATCAAGACCGCCTAAAAGCGCGTCTGTAATTGATTTATCTGCAACGTTCCAAACATTGATAACCTGATTATGTCTCTCGGCATCTGTAAGGAAACCTCTGTTAAACATACCAGTAAGACCATCAACAGTCTTCTGAGCATCTTCAAGAATCTGGTATTTAGAAGCAGGTACTGTCATATCTGAAATTGAAACAGTCATGGCTGCTCTTGTTGAGTACTTATATCCAAGAGCCTTAACATTATCCATAACCTCTGCAGTTCCAGTAGCGCCATGTTCTTTCATACATCTTTCAAGAATCTGCTTAAGTTCTTTCTTCTTAACGAGGAAATCAACCTCTGGCTTAAGAAGGTTATCAGGATTTGTTCTATCAACATATCCTAAATCCTGAGGAATAGCTTCATTAAGGATGAGACGTCCAAGTGTTGTCTCAACTACTCTAGAAACATCGTTTCCATCGTTATCCTTACCAAATCTTCTAACCTTAATCATACTCTGAAGAGAGATTAAGTGGTTTTCATAAGCAACAAGTGCTTCATTTAAATCCTTAAAGCATTTTCCTTCACCAAGTGCTGGTTCTTCATCTCCGGCAGCCTGTCCACGAAGCTGTGTTAAGTAGTAAATACCAAGTACCATATCCTGAGAAGGTACTGCCACAACACCACCATCAGAAGGCTTAAGAAGGTTGTTAGGACTAAGCATAAGGAAACGAGCCTCTGCCTGAGCCTCAACTGAAAGAGGAAGATGAACAGCCATCTGGTCTCCGTCGAAGTCAGCGTTGAAGGCCATACATGAAAGTGGATGGAGCTTAATAGCTTTACCTTCAACAAGTATTGGCTCAAATGCCTGAATACCAAGTCTATGAAGTGTAGGAGCTCTGTTAAGCATTACAGGATGCTCTCTGATAACCTTTTCAAGCTCATCCCAAACTTCCTGCTCAAGTCTCTCTACCATCTTCTTAGCAGCCTTAATATTATGAGCTGTTCCGTCCTGAACAAGCTCCTTCATAACGAATGGCTTAAAGAGCTCGATAGCCATTTCCTTAGGAAGACCACACTGATAAATCTT
>JAILNN010000120.1 GCA_024691565.1 Lachnospiraceae bacterium
TAATTATTATAGCCAAGAATCTTCAAGGTTATAAGAATATGAATACGCTTCAATTTGAAGGTGAGAAACAAAAGTATTATAATCCAATTTGGGATTTTGAACTTTTAGAAAAATATCACGAGGGATTGATTTGTACATCAGCATGTGTAGCCGGCTATCTTGCTCAATGTATTATAAAAGATGAGAAAGATAAAGCCATAAAATATTTAAAGAAAATGAAAAGCATATTTGGAGATGATTTTTATGTAGAGGTTCAACCATACAAAGTATCAGACCCAGGAATGCAGGAAAAGGTTAATGTAGAAAGCATTAAGTTAGCTAAGAAGTTAGGAATTAAACTGATTTTAACATCAGATAGTCCTAGAGGTAGAAAAGAAGATTTAGATACCTACATAAAGATGCATGAGATTGCAGGTCATGATATGGAACATATAAGAGAGACATATAAAGATAGATATATGCCAAAGCCTAATGACCTAAAGAAAAGATTTGTCCATATGCATGAAAAAGATTTTGGTAAAACAAAATGTATGGCGTTGGCAAAGGAGATGTACTACAATCTTGATGAGATTGAAGAAAAATGTGAACTGAATTATTTAGACCAGTTAGAGGAAAAACTTCCTAAATTAGGTGATGGTTCGGATTCATTTAAAACTCTTGTTAAGCATGTTAAAGAAGGCTTAAAGTTTAGAGGAAAATATAACAAGAAATATATTGAGAGAGCAAAAGAAGAATTAGATGTAATTAAGTACCACGGGTTTGAAGATTATTTCTTAATGGTAGAAGATTATACAAACTGGGCAAAGAATCAGGGAATACCTGTTGGTCCAGGTAGAGGTTCTGCTTGTAACTCAATTGTTTGTTATGCTTTAAGAATTACAGAAGTTGATAGTATTTATTTCGACTTAGAGTTCAGACGTTTCTTGATGAAAGAACGTAAAAAGATGCCTGATATAGACTTGGATTTTGAAACAAGTCGTAGAGGTGAGGTTATTGAATATCTGTTAAATAAATATGAGGGACATGCAGCTCAGATTTGTTCTTATGGTTTATACAGAGTAGATAATCTGATAAATGATTTAGCAAAGGTTTGTGGTTTACCTACTGACAAGGAAGTTGGTGAGAGCGAAGTTAAAATGAATAAGTCGATAATCAAAGAGATTAAGACGTATATTAACGAGTATATTGATGAAGGTTTTTTGTTAGAGGATAAACTTATTGCTGATGATAGGTTTGAACAGTATAATAGTTCATATCAGAACATTATGAAGCATTTCTTAAAACTTTATGAAAAGGTAAAATATATCGGTACTCATGCTGCAGGTGTAGCAATAACCGGTGGTAATATCTTAGATTATACAGCATTAAGAATTGATAGTAAGACAGGAAAGTATTTCACAAGTTACGACCTAGTAGATATTGAAGATATTGGTGTAATTAAGTTTGATATTTTAGGTTTAACTACAATGTCTGAATTAGGTGATTGTAGAAAAGCCACCTGTACACCAGGATTTGATATATCTATGATTGAGGATAAAGAAGTTATCAAGTCATTCAGTGAAGGTAATTGTAATGGAGTATTCCAGTTAGATAAAGAGTCAGTTCAGAAACTATTATTGAATATTCATACAAACTGTTTCAATGATGTGGTTGCTGCTTCAGCTATGAACAGACCTGGACCTTTAAAACAGCATATGCCTGATATTTATGCTGCTAATAAAGAGGCTTATGAAATGGGAGAAGAGGGACAGAGAATCCCAGCGTTTGATAAGTATTTACAAAAGACGTATGGTACAATTATTTATCAAGAGCAGTTGATGAGAATGGCAGTTGAAATTGCTGGTATGACTTGGGATGAGGCACATGCTATTACAAAGATGAAGATTGGTGTCCCTAAATTCAATTGGTACTTTGAATCAGAATATCCTAAGTTTGAAAAAGCCTTTGTTAAGGGAGCAAAGAAACTAGGTGTCCCTGAGGACCAAGCAAAAGATATATTTAAAAAGTTTTATGACTATTCATTTAATGAAGGTCATTCAGTTGGTTACTCACTAATTTCTGCTGAACAGATGTATTATAAAGTATATTATCCTGAAGTGTTCTGGTATTCAAAAATCAAATACGCTAAGGATGATAGTACATTTTATAAATTCTGTGAGAATGCAGTTAAAGATGGTGGTGTAGTTTTCTTACCTCATGTTAATTATAGTAAACCAAAGAGTTCCTTGAGAAAGATTGAAGGTGAGTTTGCTATTCAGCAGGGATTAACTGCTATTAAAGGTGTAGGTGAGGTAGCTGCTAAGGCTATTTTAGAAGAAAGAAAAGCAAATGGTCCTTATCGTAGTTTAGATGATTTCCTAGATAGAGTTGAAGGAAAGAAAGTAAATAAAAAGGTTAAGGAACTATTAATTGAGAATGGTGCATTAGAGTTTAAGAAAAACAAATATATTGATAGAACAAAGAAATATAACTCATCTTTATATGGTAGAGCGATGAATAAATAAAATAATATGTGGTGGCGGAATAGACACAGTGAACGTGGTAAAGCCTATTGGCAACTGTAGACGCTAGCTTTAAAAATACATCAACTCAGTGCACAGAGTATGTAGGCGAGACAAGAAACAGTCATGTAAGGTGCAAATCCTTACCCACATAATTATTAAAAATAAATAAATAAACTTTTGGTTGACGGATTGAAAATAATATGATATAATATACATATAAAAATAAATCTTCTGGTCCAACCAAAGGAGGTAAATGTTTTGGCTAAAACAAATAAAGCGGAGATTATTAAGTTATGTAACGCAATTAACAAAAAGGAAGGCGAGGGAACCATCTATTCAATAGATAGCAAATATGCTGATTTGAAGATAAATAGATGGAGCACAGGAATTGAAGATTTAGATGCAATAATAGGTGGCGGGATGCCAGAGGGAAGAGTAATAGAAATTTATGGACCAGAATCCTCAGGAAAAACCACATTATTATATCATCTGATGAGTATGCATAATTTAGCATTAGATATTCCTATCGAAGGTACATTCGATGCCGCGAGAGCAAAGGTCTTTGGTAATAGACCAAAGCAGTTATTGGTGTATAGAGCAAGATATGGTGAGGATGCCTACAATAAAACAATTAAGTTTGCTAAGGCCGGTATACCATTGATTGGTATTGATTCGGTTCCAAGTATGGTACCAAAAGAAGATGCTGAAAAGGTATTGAAATCAGCAGATAAAGACACCATTGAAGAACAGAGAATTGGTGGTGTATCAAGATTAAACAATAAGTATCTACCAACTGTAGAAGAAATAATTGAGGTAACAGGTACAACAGTTATTTTCATTAATCAGGTACGAGATAAGATAGGTGCTTTAATGTTCGGTGAAAAGACA
>JAILNN010000134.1 GCA_024691565.1 Lachnospiraceae bacterium
GTTTTTGAATAATAATTCAAGCAAGAGAAAGACTGGAAAATTATCAGGTCTTAATAAGAGGATTTCTGAGATTAATCAGGATTTGAAGAAGCTTGATGCGACTAATGAACATATTGAGGCGATTAAGAAAAATAGGGATGAAATGGTAGAAAAATTGGGAGTCGCAAAGAAACTTCAAAAGGAATATTTAGAGACACAAGGAAAGATTATTGAACAAAAGGAAAATGTAATTAATAGAAACAAAGAGGAGATTAAAAAGAATAAAGAGGAAATCAGAAAAAATCAGGAAGAACTGAAAAAGAAACAGGAAGAACTTAAGAGTAGTAGGGTTGAAATTGAAAGAAAAGAGATTGAAATTGTAAGAAAACAAATCGAGGTTTATAAAAGTAATCTTGAGAATAAGAGAAAAAATGTTGAAATTGAGAAGAATAAAATTGATGCTGAAATTCAGAAAAAGGCTCATCAATATGAGAAAAATATTGGTGAGTTTAAGCAGAGGGGTGCTGAATTAGAAGCAGAAATTGAGAATGAAAAACTTGCTATAAAAAAGGCGGAACATGAAGAAAAAAATAAGAAAAATGCGTATAAGAGAAATGTAGTAATAGGCGCTGTTTTGGGCGTTGTTGGATTGGCTTTACTTGTATGTTTTTTTGTGACAAAAACATTTGTATTGTTGTTTGGTGGGATTGGATTTTTAGTTGCATTTGCAATTATTGCTTTGATTAATGCTCAGAATAATCCTAATAAAAAGGGTAAGATAAATTATTATTCTAGATATGAAATTTTAATGGGTGATGTCAAGGATAATAATAAAAAAATATTTGAAGCCGAGAAGGAAAAGAATGAATTTTTGGCGTTGATTTCAAAGGAATTTTCTGATGAAAATGCTAAATATAAGTTGAATCAATTTGGAATAAGATTTGATGATTATGAGGTAGCTTTGGATGAGTTGAATGAAATGGAGACGGAGTTTGAGGGATATGTAAAGGCGCATCCAGAGGTGGATTTGTATGAAGAAGCAAGAGCCGAAGGAGAATTTGCAAGAGCCGGGGAAAACAGAGAAGCGAGCGCCGAGGGAGAATTTGCAAGCGCCGAAGGAGAATTTGCAAGAGCCGGAGATGGTGCAGAAACTTCATCAGAAACTTCGTCAGAAAACCCTCTCGAGAGCGAGAATTCAATCATTGAGGCGGAGAATAATATTTCACTAATTGAAGCTAAGGCTAGTGAAAAAATCGAGCAACTAGGTGTGAAACTTGATGAGGTTAATAAGAAGATTGCGAATTATAGTGATTTGATTAGTGGTTATGATAGGGAACTTGAAGGGGCTTATGAAGAAAAGGATTCTTTGGAAGAATTGAAGGATGAGCTCGAAGAATTGACAGAAGAAAAGACTAGTTTGGATGCTAGATATAAGGTTGTTGAGAATACGAGGGCGTATCTTAAAGAAGCGAAAGAGCAATTTGTTGCGCAGTATATTCATCCAATTAAGGATAGATTTGAACATTATTATGCAGAAGTTGTGGGAGAGTCAGCGAGCGAAAGCCCAAACGCAGCCGCTGACGGCACCCCAAAAGACAATGCAAACCCAACAATTGAAAGTCCAAACGGTGTCGCTGACGGCACCCCAAAAGATAATGCAAGCACGACAATTGAAAGCCCAAACGGTGTCGCTGACGGCGCCTTAAAAAACAATGTAAGTCCAACAATTAAAACCTCAAACGGCACCACATCCCCTTCCCAATTTATGATGGATGCCAATATTAATCTTTTCAAAAAAGAAGAGGGTGAGTATCATGAAATTTGGGCGCAGAGTGAGGGCTATTCCGATATTATTGGTTTTTGCATGAGGATTGCTCTGTTGGATATTATGTATGAAAATGAAAAGCCTTTTGTGGTGATGGATGATCCTTTTTCTGGTCTTGATACGAGGAACATGGAGGGTGCAAAACGGTTGATGCGGAAGGTTGCAGAAGAGTATCAAGTCATATACATGACCTGCCATGAGAGCAGAAGTGTCTGACTCGGCCTGAGAACCACCATCAAGTCATATACATGACCTGCCACGAGAGCAGAAGTGTCTGACTCGGCCTGAGAAAAAACCAACATTCATCAAAAAAACATCATTTATTCAAAAACATATATGATATTTATAGATAATGTGTTATAATTTCGGCGGTTAGTTGATTATGGAGGGGGTCTTCATAAAAAAAACCAAAAAGCGTATAAATAACAACAAAGGAGAGAAAAATGCTTGAACTAAAAGGAATTAGAAAAAGTTACAAGATTGGAGAAAGTAGTCAGTTGGTACTTAAGGGTATCGATATTGCTTTTCGCAAGAATGAGTTTACATCCATACTTGGATCTTCAGGATCTGGAAAAACTACCCTTCTTAACATTATAGGTGGTTTGGATGTTTACGATGAGGGCGAACTTATAATTGATGGAACATCAACCAAGAATTATAAGGACAGAGACTGGGATACCTATAGAAATTATAGGGTTGGATTCGTTTTTCAGTCATATAACCTTATCATGCATCAGACAATTCTTCAGAATGTGGAGATTGCCTTAACTTTGTCGGGAGTTTCAAAAAATGAGAGAAGAGAGCGTGCAATTGAAGCGCTTAATAAGGTTGGACTTGGGGAGCATATCAACAAGAGACCTAATCAGCTTTCAGGTGGTCAGATGCAGAGAGTTGCAATTGCAAGAGCTCTTGTTAATAATCCTGAGATTATTTTGGCGGATGAGCCTACAGGAGCTTTGGATTCTAAGACCAGCGTTCAGATTATGGATTTGCTTAAGGAGATAGCAGGGGATAAACTTGTTATCATGGTTACACATAACCCTGAACTTGCAAAGCAGTATTCTACAAGAATAATTGAGTTGAAGGATGGATTAATTGTCAATGATAGCGATCCATATGAGGGCGGTGAAGAGGCTAAAGAGAGACAGACTTCAAAAACTTCCATGTCTCTTTTAACAGCACTTTCATTGTCACTTAATAACTTGCTTACTAAGAAGGGAAGAGCGTTTATGACAGCGTTTGCTGGTTCCATTGGTATAATCGGAATTGCCCTTATTATGGCTCTTTCTAATGGTGTTAATGAATTGGCTAAGTCTTTAGAGAGGGATTCTCTGTCGGATTATCCTATCTCGATACAGGCTGTTTCCTTTGATCTTCTGGGCGGTCTGACGACATCCGTAAAAGACGTCTCGAAAGATAAGAAGATTGAAAAGGATAAGTTATATTCATCTGACGATTTGGTGTCTGCTGAAGTGGTTTCTTCTGAGGGCTTAATGAAGAAGAATAATCTTTATGAGTTTAAGAAGTATATTGAGAGCAATGACGATTTTGAAAAGAATGCCGCTAGTATCGTATATAATTATGATTTAGATCTTCAGGTATATACAAAGGATGCTAATAAGGTTAATCCTTGTACATTAAAAGAAGATGCGACTATCTTTTCAGAGATAGTTGGAAAGACTGATTCTTATAAGGTCTTAAGCGGTAAGATGCCTGAGAGTGCTGATGAAGTTGCTCTTGTGGTTGGATCTGATCATACAGTAAATGATTCTTTGATTTATTCAATTGGACTTAAGGATCAGGATGAGATGACTGCTGACCTTGATAAAGCAGAAAAAGATGCTAAATATAAGGTGGAGTCTACAACCTATTCTTTAGATGATTTTATGGATATGGAATTCAAGGTTATCCTCAATACCGACTATTATGTGGAAGAAGATGGAAAATACACTGACATGACCTTGGATAAGGATTATATTCAGGGTAAGATTGATGCAGGTAAGGATATAAAGATTGTTGGTATATTGGAAAATGAGAATGCAGATGCATCTACTATAGGATATACTCATGATCTTTCATTGGAAATTATCGATGAGATTAGTAAGACAAGCTTATATGAGAAACAGATAGCTAATAAAGAAGAAAATGTTTTAACTAATGAAAAATTTGACGGTATATCTAATACTTATGAGGGTATTTGTAAGGAGCTTGGTATATATGAGGAGGATAATCCTTCTTCAATTAGTATTTATCCTAATGATTATGATTCTAAGACAAATATCGAAAAGCTTATTAACAAATATAACGATGATAATAAGGCTGCTGGTAAAGAGGATTTGGTTATCAAATATGATGATATGCTTAAGTCGCTTGTTGGCGGAACAACCAAGGTTATAAACAGTGTATCTTATGTCCTTATCGGCTTCGTTGCAATAAGCCTTATTGTTTCATCAATCATGATTGGAATTATTACATATATCAGCGTGCTTGAGAGAACTAAGGAAATTGGTATTCTTAGGGCTATTGGAGCATCTAAGAGGGATATTACCAGAGTCTTCAGAGCTGAGACACTTATCGAAGGTTTAGTATCTGGTGTATTAGGCGTGGTTCTGGCGGTCATACTAACGATACCTATTAACTTTATAGTTGGTATTTTCGCAAAAGTCGACAAGGTAGCATCTATGCCTCCTTTGGCAGCAATAATTCTTGTTGTTTTAAGCATGTTATTAAACGTAGTAGCTGGTAACAAGCCAGCAAGAATGGCAGCTAAGAAGGACCCTGTGGAAGCACTTAGATCTGAATAGTAGTTGGAATCACATTTGAAAGGTTTTAGGATAAAGTAATGAAAAGTGGAGAGTTGAATTCATACGGAGTACAGGAAATTACAGAGTTAATTAGCAAGAATATTGATGCAGTACTTTTGGTTGATGAGCCTGAGAATAAGTATCGCACGATCATAAAAAAAGGTTTTTTTCAGAAATTCCTTAAAGAAGAGGGAGAATATAAGGAATTAATTGAGGAGCTTTGGTTTCATCTTAATGAATCTCAGAAGAAGATTACTGAGGATTATCATGTATTTATTCCTACTTTTGGAAAGTTTGAGGGTAAGTATAGCAAGAAACTAAAGCTTTCTTTTGATGGAAATTCTAAGGTTCATGTTATTCAGATGACGGTCTATCCTCTTGGTGATGAGAGATATATGTTTTTGATGGATGACCTTGATAATAGCGAGTATATCCAGGAATATTTGACCACTGATAAGGTAAGTACAATTCAGAACACATATCTATTTTCGATGTATATTGATTTGGTTCAGAATACGACTAGTAGCATTAGTATTACCGAAATCTCTGATGATACGGTGCATTCAAGCATTAGCTACACCGAGTGGCGTATGATGATTGTTAATATGATTGGCGAAGATGACCAGAGTCTTTTCTTGGAGAGGACTGACCCTGAATATCTCAAGAAAAATTTTGCACCTGGACGTACTTCTTCTTTTGACTGTTTGATGCAGAATTTGGAAGGAAAATATATCTGGGTTAAGCTTATATTTAGCCGCGCTAAGACAACAAATGAGGATGATTATCGTTTCGTCTTTATGGTTCAAAATATTCATGAAAACTCAGTTGAACTTTTCAATGAACTTACTAAGTATGAAGAGCTTGCGCTTATGGACTCTCTTACTGAGGTTTATAACCATGGAAGAATGGAAACTGAAATTATAAATGCATTGTATAGCAAGAAGAAGTTTGGAACTTCAATATTCCTAATGATGCTAGATATAGACTATTTCAAGCATGTTAATGATACCTATGGTCATTCTGTTGGAGATGATACATTGAGAGTATTTGTGGATATTATTTGTGATTGTATCGATGAAAAAGATACAACAGTTGGTCGATGGGGAGGAGAGGAATTCGTGATTGTAGTTTATGAAACAAATCGCGAGAAAGTCCTTGAAATAGCTGAAAGAATAAGGAAAAACGTTGAAGAAACTATTTTCCCAGTTGTTGGTCAAGTTACCTGTAGTATTGGTGTTACTGAAATGAAGGCAGATGATACTTCTGAAAAGGCCTTTTGCAGGATGGATAAGGCGATGTATAAAGCTAAGAACGAGGGTAGAAACTGTATTAGAGAGCTATATACATGCGAAGAAAGCGATGACTAAACTTGGAGTATAATATAATTTAAATATGTTTGAAAATATTAGATTTAAATTTGATTTTAGAGATTATCAAAATAGAGTTTTAAACAATATGGAATATATTATGGAGGATGATAAACTCCATATTTCTGCAGCTCCAGGATCGGGTAAAACCATCCTGGGTCTGGAGGTTTTGAGGCGCCTTGGAAAGAGGGCGCTTATTTTGGTGCCTACAATTAATCTTAGAAATCAATGGAAGGAAAGATTTTTTGGGGGCTTTACAGGTGAGGGAATCGAGAGTTTAAATTTTTCAATGGATATTTCTGAACCTGGAGACATCACATGTTCGACATACCAGGCGTTGTATGCGGTATATAATCGAGATGAAAAAAAGACTGAATTTAAAAAGTTGATTAGTTTATATAAAACAATGGGGATTGAAACGATTTGTCTCGATGAGGCGCATCACCTAAAACGCGAGTGGTGGAATGCTCTTACAGATTTTATCAAGCAGTTGGATATTAAGCTTATTGCGCTGACTGCGACTCCACCGATGGATACGTCTGATATTGAATGGAAGAGGTATATTGAGCTTTGTGGTCCTATAGATTTAGAAATTTCTATTCCTGAGATGGTGTCGAAGGGGTGTTTATGTCCTCATCAGGATTATATTTATATAAGTCAGCCTACCAGAAGTGAGATTGATGAGATTGAGCGGGAGATGAAAAGCAACCGCGAGTGTATGGTTCAAATTCTTAGGGAGAAGGAGCTTTATTTAGAGGTTAAGAATCAGCCTTTTTTGAAGAATCCGATGGAGTTCACAGATGTGCTTGTGAAGAACCCTGATTATATGAAACACCTCTTGGATTATATGGCTTTTATTAAAAATAATTGGCAGGTTGAATTTGAAGGTGATAGAGAAATTGCTGAAAAAGCATTTGAAATTTGGGATAAAAGAATTAGACAATTTTTGGATGAAATTTCAAAAAAAGACATAAAAATGGAAGACTTTTTCCTGCCTCTGATGTGCGATGTTTTGGAACTTAATGCGCAGGATTATACAGATGAATTAAAAGAAAAATTTACAGAAATTTTGACAAAAAATCATTTGATTAGGAAGGGTAAAATTTCTGAAAGTTTGATACCTGAGAATATAAAAAAGACTCTTAGAAATTCTCAATCTAGACTTACTGCAATTGAAGATATTGTTGTACATGAAACATCTAGCATTGGTGAGCAGCTAAGATGCTTAGTTTTGATGGATTATATTCGTAAGGAAGATATTAAAAAAATTGAAACGGATGAGGCTTTAACTGATCCTGGTGTAATTTCAGCTTTTGAGAGGCTTAGAAGGCAGGAGCATCTTGGAAATCTGGAAAAATATTTTGAGAGAGTAACAGATGTTAATCCTATGAGTAATAGGACTTTTAGGAAGCGTATTGGTGTTCTTACAGGAAGCATTGTGATTTTACCTGATGCCGTTATGGAGGAACTTTCTGAAAGAGTCGGTGCTGAGATTAATGTGAAAAAACTTGGTGTGACAGGATATTCATTATATGAGGGAAATGAAGCCTGGAGTGAGCGTCTGGTCGGTGAAGTAACCGAGCTTTTTAGCATGGGTAGAATTGAAATTTTAATTGGTACTGCAGCACTTCTCGGTGAGGGGTGGGACGCACCTGCAGTTAATACATTGATTATTGGAAGTAACTCCAAGGTATATGTTAAGACAAATCAGATGAGAGGTAGGGCACTTCGAGTTGATAGAAATGTGCCATATAAGGTTTCTAATATTTGGCATCTGATGGAGTCTTCTAATGTGCTTTTCGGAAGTGGCGGAGCAAGCATTGGCAAGAGAATTCTTGAGGAAAGATTTGAATCGATAGTCGGACTTAGAATTGATGGCAAAGGCATTGAAAGCGGTATTGATAGGATGATTACGCCAGAGCATAATTTGGAAGATGAGAATATTTGGAATGAGTGGATGCTCTCAAAATCTATGGATAGAGCGGCTGTTAAGAAAGACTGGGATGAGCTTTTCGTTACATTTAAGATGCGTGAAGTGCGAGAAGTTGTGGATATTCCTAGAGAGATTTATAAGGTTCCATTTAGGGAGCGATTTAGTAAAAATGTTCTTAGCAGAAGGCATATTGAGAAGCTTGCAAATGCGCTTATTAGGGCTCTAAAAAGGACAAAATATATTTCTGAGGGAAGTGTTCTTCGAAAAATTTATAAGCCTAATGGGGTTGATTACTATTTGGAAAATGAGTCTGAGAGGGAGTGCAAGATTTTTGCAGAGTGCTTAAATCAGGTTGTTAGCCCACTTTATATGCCAAAATACATGGTGACAATTGGTAGATTTTTCAAGAAGTATGTTGCTGTCCCAGATCTCCTTGCATCTAGAAAAGAGCTTGCTGAGATTTTTAGAGAAGAGATTGGAAATAAAAGCCTCTTAATCTATGTGAACACTGATGAGGGAAGACAAATTTTACTTACTCAGAAGTTAAGGCAGAGGACTGCTGGCGAGGAAAGTGTTGACATGGTGAGGAAG
>JAILNN010000138.1 GCA_024691565.1 Lachnospiraceae bacterium
AGAATATGTAGTAATTTTAATATTTACATATTTTGATACTTTATTTAAATACAACCTTATTTCTGCCGGTTTCTTTTGCTTCATATAAGGCATCATCAATACGTTTAAATACAGAAACTTCAGTATCACCTTCCTGAACCATTGTAACTCCAATACTAACAGTTATATGGCCAACTATATCAAGTTCAATCTCTGATATATTTTGTCTTAACATTTCAGAAAAATCCAAAGCCTCATCCTTGGTTATATTAGGCTTAATTCCAACAAATTCTTCACCTCCCCAACGACCAATAATATCTGCTTGCGTAAATAAATATTTAACCTGACTTACACCATCTCTAAGAACCATATCGCCTACATCATGGCCATAGGTATCATTTACACGCTTAAAATGATCTACATCAACCATTATGACTGCTATGCCATTATAACCGCTAATCTTTTCGATAAATCTCTTCATAAAATAATTAAGAGCTCTTCTATTATAAATTTGAGTCAACTCGTCTAAACTAGCAACTTTAAATAACTGGTCTACAGCATCACGCAAATCTTTCGTTGTTGATTCAAGAAAATTAACAAGCCTAAATGATAGTGGAAGAAAACCTGTTTCCGAATAATCGTTATATTTTTCTAAATAGATTTGTCTAATATCTTCTTCAAAATTTATATTAGCCTCCCTAACTGGACCTTCTCTTAAACCAATAGCAACCAAAGAAGCATTTAAAAAGCCTCTCAAACCATCTGCATGTAAAACCTCTCCATAGCCATGAGACCATGTTGCGTTTGAACATATATGCTGATAAAACTCAAATTCTAATTCAGCCATATCATCCCCCATCAACATTCGACGGCTCATACAGCAATATATTAAAATAGCATCTGGTGTAAAAACATTTAAAGCAACCGCATTATCAAATGATTCTTTTAACAACATATATGCAGTTGAATAACTTAAACTAACTTTACTACCCTCTGGGATTTCTGTAGCAAACGCAAGGGCTCCATCCTTATGATAATCTAATGCTACTCTAGCAAGTGGATGACCATTTTCTTTTAAATAAAACGGGAATGAACTTGTATTCTCAAAGAAATAATCATTCATTCCAACCCCTAAATGATCCTTATAAATTAGAAAAGCAGGTTTATCATTAATTTCATAAACTATACCCTTATCATCTGATTTTGTAATTGTAAGCTCTTTGCCAAGAGACTTAAATCCCAAAGCATAATGATGGTCAATAAAAAGATTTTTCCCCATAAAGGCAATAGTAAGAATACCTCGTTCATATATCTTACTTCCAAGAAATATTTTAGATCTATCATCACCCATTTCCCTCGTTCCAGCTAAAGCACCAAAAACAAGTAATTTAGGATCATATGAATTAATTTTATCTATAAACTTTTCAGGACATAATGCAAAGTCAGAAGACATCATTAATACACCTTTAACATCTTCTAACTTTGATAAGACCTTTTGATATTCAATACCAGCCTCAGAAGGTGTCAATCCATCAGAACAATCAAATACGTCTATACGATAATTGCTCTCTTCAAAAAAGATAACTGAACAAATCTTATAAGGAATCGAATGTGTTTCTCTACTAAGTGCTCCATGGCTAGTCATGCCATAAATATCCAAATTTGTTAGATTAGAATTAAGCCATTCCAAATCCTTATTTATTTCGTGACTTTCGCAATTTGGCTCAACTAATTGAAGAATACCTTTATAACCATTTTTGTATTCAGGAAGATTCATTATCTTGCCTATCATCTCAGGCATACTTAAATCGTAATCAAGAACATATCTGTACTGTTTCATGCGGCACCCTCTTTTCCCTTACAAGTTACCCTTATATTTTTGCAAAAAAATGTTTATAAAATGTGTACAATCCCATTCAAATAAAAAAATACACCCGATTTCTCGGGTGTATTCTAAATAAATAATATCTACTCCTCATCTACGTCCTTAATCTTATTAGCACGTCTTTCAACTTCCTTAGCCTGAACATCTGAAGGAACCTGCTCATAGCGAGCTAATTCATAAGAGAATGTACCATATCCTCCAGTCATGGAACGAAGCTGGGTGTCATAGCCATAAAGCTCA
>JAILNN010000146.1 GCA_024691565.1 Lachnospiraceae bacterium
TTTTACGAAAGTTCATTATATCTTAATTTGACATACTTGTTTTATGGTGCTAAAATGATTAAGAAAATATCGGGGGTGTATTAACGAGTGTTAATGCAATTTTTTGGGTTTACTTTTACTTACATTTGCATAGTGGGAGGATATAAATGAAAAGGATTAAATGCGATCGTAGCAAGTCTAGAAGCAATTTGCTACCAGTGTCTGCACTATTGACACTGTACGATGTCATTACAATTGCTTTGTCGTATTTTTTAGCACTTTGGTTTAGGTTTGATTGCGAGTATAGCGCAATACCTAGAAGTTATTTTAGTCATTACTTACATTTTATTTTGATTTATATTGTTTTAAGTATTGGCGTTTACTATTTCTTTAAACTTTACCAGAGTATTTGGAGATACGCGAGTGTTGTTGAGTTGTCTAGGGTGGTGTATGCAACTGCTGTAACAGGTGCTATTCATGCAATTTTTATTACAACTCTTTTTGGAAGAATGCCTATTTCCTATTATTGTATGGGAATAATGTTTCAGTTTATCTTTACGATTACTGTTAGATTTATGTATAGGTTTGTTTTACTTATTAGAAGTTTAAGATCACCAAAGAGGGAGGCGGGACGTAGAATAATGGTTGTCGGCGGTGGAGACGCCGGTAGAGGTATTATTCGCGAACTTATGAGAGCTACTCAGCTTTCTGAGGATATTCCTGTTTGTATCATCGATGATGACCAGGAAAAATGGAACAAGACGATTGATGGTATTCCAATTGTCGGTGGTAGAAATGAAATTCTTTCTGCAGTTAAGAAGTTTGGAATTGATAAAATTTTCGTTGCTCTTCCTACAGCTAAGAAGAGCGATATTCGTGATATTCTTAATATTTGTAATGAGACTGGATGTGAACTTAAGAGTCTTCCTGGAACATTCCAATTGATTAACGGAGAGGTAACTTTAAGTGCTCTTAAGGAAGTTTCGATTGAGGACCTTCTTGGACGTGAGCAAATTAAGGTTAATATGGATGAAATCTTTAATCAGATTTCTGGTAAGGTTGTTTTGATTACTGGTGGCGGTGGATCAATCGGTAGCGAGATTTCTTTACAGGTTTCTCGTCATTCACCTAAGAAGCTTATTATTTTTGATGTTTATGAAAATAATGCTTATGCAATTCAGCATAAGATTTTAAAGGAAAATCCTTCTTGTAACCTTGAAGTTTTAATTGGTTCGGTTCGTGATAGTAGAAGGGTTAATGATATTTTTAAGAAATATCGTCCTGATATTGTTTATCATGCAGCGGCTCATAAACATGTTCCTTTGATGGAAGATAGTCCTTGTGAGGCTGTTAAGAATAATGTTATTGGAACCTATAAGGTTGCTTATGCAGCAATGATGTATGGAGTTCATCGTTTTGTTTTGATTAGTACTGATAAGGCGGTTAATCCTACTAATGTTATGGGTGCTACAAAGAGACTTTGTGAACTTGTTATTCAGTCATTTGATAAGATGATTAAAGAAAATCGTGAGTCTGAAATTCCTGTTCTCTGTGTTCATGAAGAAGATGAAGATGGTTCAATGTATCCGTTGAAACGTAACTTTAGAAAAGTCGATGGAGATGGAAATCCAGTGTTTATCATGCCTGGACAGAATGATTTGGGATTAACTCATGCACAGACTGAATTTATTGGAGTTCGTTTTGGTAACGTTCTTGGTTCTAATGGCTCAGTTATTCCTTTATTTAAGGATCAGATTGCAAGTGGCGGTCCTGTTACTGTAACTCATCCTGATATCATTCGTTACTTTATGACAATTCCTGAGGCTGCTAGCCTTGTTCTTCAGGCAGGTGCTTATGCCAAGGGTGGTGAACTCTTTATCCTTGATATGGGTGAGCCAGTTAAGATTGTTGATTTAGCAAAAAATTTGATTCGTCTTTCTGGTTTAGAGCCAGATGTCGATATTAAAATTGAGTATACAGGCTTGAGACCTGGTGAGAAGCTTTATGAAGAAAAGCTTATGTCTGAAGAAGGTTTAACTAAAACACCTAATGATTTGATTCATATTGGTAAACCTGTTAAATTTGATGAGGTTGCTTTCTTAAATAGTATGAACGACTTTATGACTGTTTCATATGAAAACTCTGAAGCGATTAGGCTTATGATTGAAGATTTGGTTAGTACATATCATCCAAGTTCACCTTTATCAGATGAGCAGATTGAAGAGTATCGTGCTGAGATTGATAGAATTCTTCATAAGAATACTGACAATAGGAGAGATAATAGCCGAATTAAATATATGTATCGTTCATCTAAGAATGGCGATAAGATTGTTAATTTACATTAATAGAATTTCATTTTCATATTTTTAATAAAAGATTTGACCAATTTGGTAATAAATCTTAAAATAAATTCAGTAATCATTTTATATGGTTACTGAATTTTTTTGTTTTCAAATTTTTACTATATAAAGTTATAAGAGAGGGAATACATATGAACCCAATTTATCAAAAATTACTTTCATGTTTTGAAACTTATAAGGAGAGGATTGATTTTAAACCTGAAATAGGAATTGTTCTTGGTTCGGGACTCGGCAGTTTTGCTGATCAAATTGATATTAGGGCTGAACTTGATTATCGTGATATTAAGGATTTTCCGGTTTCTACGGCACCGTCACATGATGGAAAATATATCTTTGGATACTTGGGAGATGTTAAGGTTGTTTGCATGAAGGGTAGAATTCACTATTATGAGGGATATCCTATTTCAGATGTTGTTTTGCCTATTAGATTGATGGGTATGATGGGAATTAAGTGTGTTTTCCTTACTAATGCGTCAGGTGGTATTAATTCTGAATTTAATATCGGTGATTTTATGATTTTAAAGGACCAGATTTCAAACTTTGTTCCTTCTCCACTAATTGGTCCTAATATTGATGAACTTGGGGTTCGCTTCCCTGATATGAGTTCGATTTATCGTCCTGAACTTAGGGATATTGTTAAAAAGGTTGCTGATGAATTGAATATTAATGTTCAAGAAGGTGTTTATATTCAGCTTAGCGGACCTAATTATGAAACTCCTGCTGAGATTAGAATGTGTAAGTCTCTTGGAGCTGATGCGGTTGGAATGAGCACAGCTGTTGAGGCTATTGCGGCTAATCATATGGGAATTAAATGTGTTGGAATTTCTTGTATTTCCAATATGGCGAGCGGAATTAGTAAGGTTCCTCTTTCTCAAGAGGAGGTTGAAGAGACTGGTCGAAGAGTTGCGACTTCCTTCCAGAAGCTTGTTAAAGAGTGCGTAATTAGAATTAATAAGGAGATTGATTGATGAATACAATAATTAAAAATGCTCAAATTTTAAACTTAAATGATGATGGAATTAGCCTAAAAAAAGGTGAAATATATATTGAAAATGACACTATTAGGGAGGTAGTTTACCATGTCAATAATGATGGGTGCGATAGTAATAGCAGTAATAATTCTAGTGGTGGTAGCGATGAAGGACAAGGGGTAGAGACTAAGGTTATTGATGCCTGTGGAAATGTTATTATGCCTGGTTTTAAGGATGCGCATACACACTCTGCAATGACTTTAATGCGTTCTTTTGCGGATGATCTTCCGTTGCAGAATTGGCTTAATGATAAGATTTTTCCACTTGAGGCTCATCTTACAGAGGAATATGTATATTGGGGTTCGAGACTTGCAATTCTTGAGTACTTGACCTCTGGTATTACTGCTAACTTTGATATGTATATGAAAAATGATGCTAATGTTAAGGCTAGTGTGGACTCTGGTTTTAGAACAGTTCTTTGCGGTAGTATCAATAATTTTGGTGGTACTGTTGCTGATATGGAGCAGGAATTTTTGAAGTATAATAAGGCTTCTAACCCTTCTCAAAGTGATTTAATTTCATATAAATTTGGTTTCCATGCTGAATATACTACAAGTCGTGAGATTTTAGAGGGAATGGCTGGTCTTGCTAATAAGTATAGGGAGCCTATTTTCACACATAATTCTGAGACTAAGAAAGAAGTGGAGGAGTGCATTGGTAGATATAATATGACACCTACTTGTTTCTTCGATTCTCTAGGAATGTTTAATTATGGTGGTGGTCTTTATCACTGTGTTCATATGACGGATGATGATTTAAAGGTTTGTAAGGATAAGAATGTTTATGTTGTTACTAATCCAGGTTCTAATGTTAAACTTGCGAGCGGTATTGCACCTATTCAGAAGATGCTTGATATGGGGATAAATATTGCAATCGGTACGGATGGACCTGCATCGAATAATTGTCTTGATATGTTTAGAGAGATGTTTTTGATGACTGCTCTTCAGAAGGTTAGTATTCCGGATGCTTCTGCATGTGATGCTAATGAAGTGCTTAAATCTGCGACTTATGTGGGCGCTAAGTGTATGCATTTGGATGACTGCGCTGAAGTTAAAGCTGGTCAGAAGGCTGATCTTATCATGATTGATTTGAATCAGCCTAATATGCAGCCTATACATAATATACCTAAGAATATTGTTTATTCTGGTAGTAAGCAAAATGTTGTTATGACAATGGTTAATGGTAAAGTCCTTTATGACCATGGTAAGTTTGATGTTGGAGTTTCACCTGAAGAGATTTATGCTAAAGCAGGTGAGTCTATTAAGGCTATGGTTGCTAAAGTAAATGGGTAAAGTTTTTTATGCCCATGGATCTTCACTTACTGGAATTCTGATTCCTACGAGAAGGAATTGCTCCCATAAAAACCATTTGTTGGTTGAACCTTGGTGGCGGAGTTTTATTGCTCTTGGGCTATCGGCTCCGCCTGAACTTATGTAGAGATTGATATAGTTTTCTTCCTTATAACTATATGGATTATCTGAAAACTCAAGAACATAAGGAGTGTCAGGTGTGTAGTTATTTGTTGGTACAGCACCTTTAAAATATGAAAATGGGAGATATTCTTTATCCATCATTCTATCTCTGATAAATTGTCTTTCCATATTTGAAACTTCTCTTGGCCCGCTGATAAAATCAATCATCTTATATGCTTCATCTTTGTTTTCTGGATAAAGACACATCGCGGCTAAAAAGAGAGCGGCGGTTCCTTCTGGAGTGCTTAAAGAAGCCTCTGGAAGAGCCTTCATTTCGTCTAGAGTTTTTGGTAACGAGTTAAAAGTTACGGTAAAAGTCTTGTTCATTTTTCATTTCCTCCTTGTCATGTGATATGAATATAGACATTTAATTAACATAGAATGAGTCTATAAGGGACTTTTTCATAGTTATTAATTTGCCTTCAGTACATGATTTAATTTTATTCAAGTTATAAACTAAATTTATTCTACCATTCTATTAAATTTTTTTCTATACCTATTTGATTTTTTGTGTTATAATCTCAAAGAAATGTTAACAAAATATTACATAAATGTTTAGAATGTTACATTATATTGGTTTTAGATAATGGTTTTAAGGAGTTTTTTAAGATGCATAATACGAATAACATAATAAAGCTTTCTATTGGTGTGATTGTTTTGATTGCACTTGCAATTGGTAGCTTTGTTGTTATAAAGACGTTATATATAAATAGTTCATTTAATAGTTCAAAATCGGCCTCTACGCCTGGAATTAGCAGTGCTGAAGAGGTTACGCCTACACCAAATCCTAATGCAGAGCTTTATGATGCTTTTCCGGGAATTGTTTTTTGGGGAGATTCACAGACAGTTGGTTCTGGTGGTGATGGTGTTAATTTTCCTGATGTAGTTCGTAAATTGATTAATACACAGATTGTTTCTAAGTATAATCCTGAACTTAATTATGATCATGTTGTTAATCAGGGAATTTGCGGTGAAGATTCACTTACACTTGCTGGAAGAAGTGGTGGAATGCCTTTTGTTTTGGCAAATGATGTTACAATTCCTTCAGATACATCTAAGGTTCAAATTGAATTTCGCTCTACAAATGGAGAGTATGTTTGTCCTATGCATGATGAGCCAGTTTCTATTCAGGGAATTACAGGTATTCTTTCTAGTGAGAATGCGTCTAGACGTGATAAGCAGAATAATGTTTATTATTTTAATCGCATTAAAGAGGGTGAAGAGACTGTTCTTAAGGCTGGGGATGAGATTGTATATCCTGAGTCAACTGCATATAGACGCTATGTTCAGGTGCTTTTCATTGGTCAGAATGGAACCTTTAAGGATACTGATGAATTAATTGAACAGCTTACAACAATGGTTAATCGCCAGACTAATAAGAATAAACGATATATTATTATTGGAACACATACTGGAACTACTGAGAAGAATCAGGAAACTGAAGAGAAGATGGAGGCTGCCTTTGGTAAGCACTACATTAATCTTCGTGAATATATGTCTACTGAGGCTTTGGAAGATGCTGGTATAGAACCTTGCGCAAAGGATAGCAGGGGTGTTTCTAATGGAAGAGCACCTATTAGTTTTAAGAGTGGATTTGTTCATTTTAACAGTGTTGGATATGCACTTCTTGGTAACCTTGTTTATGAGAGATGTGAAAAACTTGGTTATTTAAATAAACTTAAGAAGAAATGTGGTATTACAGAGAAGGATACTTCAAGTCCAGAGGTTGCTCTTGAGGGTATTGATGTCGAAAGCGTCGTTGCTAAGAGTAGAGAGTTATTCGGAACGGAATAACTATATTTATATATATTTTTTAAAAAACTGTTGACTTTTTGTGGAAATCAAGTATTATTTATATGTTAGATGTTAGACAAAGATAACAAAAGTTAGTTGATGTTAACAAAAGTGATGAAAGGATATGAATATGACCTTAAACGACGCTGAATTAGGAAAAGACTATATTATCAAGGCCGTAAACACAGATGGAGACGATGAGATGGAGAGCTTTCTCTTTTCACTTGGTTGCTATAGTGGTGAACCAATTAGAGTGATAGATAAGAAAAAAAATCTTGTTGTATCAATCAAAGATGCTCGCTATAACATTGACCCTGAACTTGCTAGTGCCATTGAGATATAAGATTATTTGTCTGTCGGAAGACGGACATAATTTTAGTGGGTACGTTAGCAAAAACTAACAATAGAACAGGAGGAATCATCATGAGAATCGCGCTTACAGGTAATCCTAATAGTGGAAAAACTACTATGTATAATGCGCTAACCGGTAGAAGTGAGAAAATTGGTAACTGGGCCGGCGTTACTGTGGACAAGAAAGAGAGTCCTATCAAGAAAAACTATAACGAAACGGGTAAGGAATTAATCGCTGTCGATCTTCCAGGTGCATATTCAATGTCACCATTTACTTCAGAAGAGAGTATTACAAGCGGTTATGTTAGAAATGAGCATCCAGATGTTATTATTAATATTGTTGATGCTACAAATCTTAGCAGAAGCTTATTCTTTACCACTCAGCTTTTAGAGCTTGGTATTCCAGTCGTTGTTGCTTTAAATAAGACAGATGTGAACGACAAGAAGGGTAATGAAGTTGATGATAAGAAGCTTTCAGAGAAGCTTGGATGTCCTGTTGTTAACACAGTTTCTACTACAGAAACAGGTTTAAAGGAAGTAATCAAGGTTGCTGCCTCTCTTGAGGGAGCTGGACAGAAGATGCCTTACGATGAAGGTGATGTTGACCTTAGTAGTAAGGAAGCGGTTGAAGCTTCAGATAGAAAGCGTTTCGAGTTTGTTAATGGAATCGTTAAGGAAGTTGAAAAACGTAAGGTTCTTACAAAAGATAAAAATTTCGGAGATAAGATTGATAAGATTGTAACATTCCCTATTGTTGGTCTTTTAATCTTCGCTGGAATTATGTGGGTAGTGTTCTATGTTTCACAGACCACTGTTGGTACATGGCTTGCTGATATCCTGGTTGGCTGGATTGAGACGTTCCAGGGCTGGGTAGGAGATAAGATGGCTGATGCAAATCCACTCCTTAGTGCTTTACTTGTTGATGGTATTATCGGTGGTGTTGGTGCCGTTGTTGGTTTCTTACCACTTGTTATGGTAATGTACTTCTTAATCGCATTACTTGAAGATTGTGGTTATATGGCAAGAGCTACTGTAGTTTTGGATCCTATCTTTAAGAGAGTTGGTCTTTCAGGAAAATCAGTTATCCCAATGATTATCGGAACTGGTTGTGGAATCCCTGCTATCATGGCCTGCCGTACTATTAGAAATGAACGAGAGAGACGTTCAACAGCTATGCTTGCAACATTTATGCCTTGTGGAGCTAAGTTGCCTGTTATTGCATTGTTTGCTGGAGTTTTCTTCCCTAAGTCAAAGTGGATCAGCTTTGTTTGCTACATGGTTGGTATTTTGTTAATTCTCTTAGGTGCATTATTAATTAAGGCACTTACAGGTATGAAGTATAGAAAATCATTCTTCATTATCGAGCTTCCAGAATATAAGGTTCCTAGTCTCTGGTTCGCTATCAAGTCAATGCTTGAAAGAGGTAAGGCATATATTATAAAGGCTGGTACAATCATCCTTGTTTGTAACACTGTTGTTCAGATTATGTCTACATTTACATGGAGCTTTAAGCCTATTGCTGAGGGTGCTGAAAATACTTCAATCCTTGCAAGTATTGCTCATCCATTCGCTATTATTCTCATTCCTGTTATCGGTGTTGCTTCTTGGCAGCTTGCTGCAGCAGCAGTTACAGGTTTTATTGCAAAGGAAAACGTAGTTGGTACTATTGCAACATGTTTTGCTCTTACTAACTTCATTGATACAGATGAACTTGCTTTAACAGGCGGTAGTTCAGAAGTTGCAGCTGTTATGGGTATCACAAAGGTAGCTGCTCTTGCATACCTTATGTTTAACCTTTATACACCACCTTGTTTCGCAGCACTTGGTGCTATGAACTCAGAGATGAAGTCAGCTAAATGGCTTTGGGGTGCGATTGCGCTTCAGTTATGTTCTGGTTTCACAGTTGGATACTTGGTATACCAGTTTGGTACACTTTTCACAACAGGAGCTCTTGGTGCAGGTTTCGTTCCTGGATTAATTGCTATCCTTGTATTTGCAGCTGTTATCATCTTCCTTATCAGAGCTAATAGGGTTAAGATGCTTAATGAATATAAGCTAAAGGCAGAGTAATAAGAAATTCTGTTATCAGATTTGAACTTGATTGAGAGGGGAGCTATATGCCATCTATTGTTGTAAATATTATTGCAGCAGTAATTATTATTGTTATTGTTGGTGCTGCGAGTTACTATATCTACAAAGAGAAGAAGAAGGGCACTAGATGTATTGGTTGTCCTATGGCAGGAAATTGCGATAAAGCAAAGGCGGGAATGGAATGCGCCTCTGCTGCTAAATCAAAAAAACATACTGATAAAAAATAAATATGCGGGCAATCGGGATTTTCTCGATTGCCTGTGCTATTTTACACATCGGAGGAATGACATGAAACCACAGGATTTGATTATTGTTGTAATTTTGATTGCTATTTTGATCCCTGCGATTAAAAGTACTATCACCCATATGAAGGGTGAAGGGGCTTGCTGCGGTGGACCTAAGGAAAAGCCAGTAAAAAAGAAAATTCCTGGTAAACCTAAAAAGCAGTATACTGTCTATATCGAAGGTATGCATTGTGATAATTGTAAAAACAGGGTTGAGAAAAATCTTGATAAAATTGAGGGTGTTGTTGCTAAAGTTAAGCTTTCTAGGAATCTTGCGAAGGTTTTAGTTTACGATGATACACCTGAATCTGTTATTAAAGAGACCATTGAAAATTTGGATTTTAAGGTTACAAAGATCACAGAAATTAACTGATTATTTCAAAAGATTTTTAATAAAAAATAAAAAAAATTCAAAAAAATAAAAAAAAATTCAAAAAAACGATTGACAATAAAAATTACTTGTGATAAAGTATCGCACATACAAAGCAAAGGCGCTTTGAGTTTTGTCGAAAGACAACTCAAGGCGCCTTTTTCGTTTTGTCTAAAATAAACTACGGAGGGAAATGTTATGAGCGAATCAATGAAAGTTACTGAAATTTTTGGAAGTTTAGTTTTTAATGATGAGTCAATGAGAGAAAGACTTCCAAAGAATGTTTACAAGGCTGTTAAGAAGACTGCAGACCTTGGTTCACATCTGGAGTTGGATGTAGCAAATACTGTAGCATCTGCTATGAAAGAGTGGGCGATTGAACATGGAGCAACACATTTCACTCATTGGTTTCAACCGATGACTGGACTTACAGCAGAGAAACATGATAGTTTCATTAGTCCTTGTGAAGGTGGAAAGGTTATGATGGAGTTCTCAGGAAAAGAACTTATCAAGGGTGAACCTGATGCTTCAAGTTTTCCATCAGGTGGACTTAGAGCTACTTTCGAGGCGAGAGGATATACAGCTTGGGATCCTTCTTCACCAGCTTTCATTAAAGATAATACACTTTATATTCCAACAGCTTTCTGTTCATACAGAGGAGAGGCACTTGATAAGAAGACA
>JAILNN010000147.1 GCA_024691565.1 Lachnospiraceae bacterium
TTTTCTCTAAATTACATATTTATCACATTTTTTGATGAATTTTTGATGAAAATATGCTAAAATATAAAAAGTTATTTTCGTGGAAAATCATATATTGAGAGGGGTGATATATATGTTTAAACCTAAGTTGAATTTTTACATAAATATAGATGATAAGTCAAAAGAAGCTCTTGTTGTTGGTGTTTGTGAGAATAAAGAATTTGACTTAATTTCAAATGAGATAAATGAAGAAGGGATTACGAATCTAGAGAAAAATAGTTATTCAGTTTTAGTGACTGATAAGGTTGATTTAATTAGGCTTGCTTATGAAAAGAAGAATTTCTTTTTTAGGTCAATTTATCTTGGTAATTCAAGAGATGTTGAAGATATGCTTGAGAATCTTGTAGATATTTGGCCTGCGGATGAGCCGGATGATATTCTAAGAACTAGGGTTAGTTTGGTTGCCGATAAGTTTGTTTATTTTTATAAAGCTTGGCTCTATGAACACCTGATGAATACAGCACTTGATAGCGTTCCTGATATGGTTTGGTTTAAGGATAAAGAAGGTGCGCATTGGAATGTTAATAAGAAGTTTTGTGAGATTGTGCATAAAACTAAGGAAGAGTGCGAGGGGAGAGGTCACTACTTTATCTGGGATATTTCGCCTGAAGAGTATGCTTCGGGAGAGTTTGTTTGTATGGAGTCTGAAGAGGATACAATGAAGGCGGGTAAGACCTGTGTCTTTGATGAGCCTCTTAAGACTAGTGAGGGTATGAAGCAGCTCGTTACCTATAAAACACCTTATTATAATCAGTTTGGTGAGATTATGGGCACAGTTGGTTTTGCGAGAGATGTAACGAATTTTAATAATCTCGGTATTGAACTTTCTATTCTTGTTGATAATATTCCTTATCCTATGCTTATCTGCGATACTAATTGGAATACAATTAGGATGAGTGCGAGTTTTATGGAACTTGCGTTGATTACAAATAAGGATGAGGTTGAGAATTTTGATTATAAAAAATGGAAGAAGGAAAAGCTTGTTCCTGTGTCTGATAGAAGTGAGAACTATGTAATTCACTCTAGAAGTCGAGAGTATAAGCTTGTTAGTAAGACTGAAGAGAATTACTATATTCTTGATGAGCAGGAGATCCGAGATATGTTTGATAATATTTCTGGGTATTTCTGCATTATTAGGGATGTTACCTTCCAGCGTTCTTATGAACAAATTATGATTAATGCGGCTAATACGGATTGGCTTACAGGCCTTTTCAACCGTAGATATTTTTATGATTATTTGAATGATCATAAAGATGATAAACTTACACTTCTTTACATGGATTTGGATCATTTTAAAGAGGTTAATGATATTTATGGTCATGCTCGTGGTGATGAAGTTTTAAAGAGAACTTCTAGAATTATTCTTTCGGTTTTTGATGAGGGAAAGGTTATTAGACTTGGTGGCGACGAGTTTGCTGTGGTTTTACGTGGTGAAGCTGATATTGATTGGATTAAGTCTAAAATCGATGAACTTGAAGATAGAGTTGGAAAGATAATTGAGGATGCTAATCCACCTTTGAGTATTAGTGTTGGATATAGTTTTCATGTTGATGGTTCTCGTAGTATTGATGAATTTATTCATGAGGGTGATACAGCGATGTATGAAGTTAAGAAGATACACCATAAAAATGATTAGGGAGTTGTAGATGGACTTTTTATTTAATAAATTTATTGAGAATGCTGAGGATGTTAGAAATCCTGAGGTACGATCTAGATATGGAGTTTTTGCTGGGGGTGTAGGCATTGCCTGCAACCTCCTTTTAACGCTATTTAAAATTGTTTTGGGGCTTTTAACAGGAACCCTTTCTATTGTTGTTGATGCCGTTAACAATCTTTCGGATGCAGTGTCTTCGATTGTTACTTTGATTGGTTTTAAGGTTTCTGGAAAACCTGCTGATCAGGAGCATCCTTTTGGTCATGGAAGAATTGAATATATTTCTGGTTTCATTGTATCGGCGTCTGTTATTGCTGTTGCTTTGGAACTTCTTAAAACTTCTATTTCTAATATTATTAGTCATAACAAGATTCATCCTGATAAGGTTACAATTATTATTCTCGTTGCAGCCATTATTGTGAAGGTCTTGATGGGAAACTTTTATATGTCGATCAGTAAGAAGATCAAATCTGCTGCTATGAGAGCAACAGCGATGGATAGCTTTACTGATTGTATTATGACAGGAGTTTCTCTTATTAGTGTTTGTCTATTCATTTTCTTTGGTTTAAATATTGATGCTATTGCGAGTGCGCTTGTTTCTCTTATAGTTATATATTCCGGTATCCAAACAGCGAAGGATACGGTTTTACCACTTGTTGGTGAGGCACCTTCTGAGGAGCTTGTGGATGAGATTAGAGAAATTGCTCTTGCTAACCCGAGTATTCTTGGTGTGCATGATTTGAGGGTTCATGAATACGGTCCAGAAAAGACGTTTTGTTCTATGCATGCTGAACTTCCTGCGGATTTAACCTTGATTGAGGCTCATGATGTTGTTGATGAGGTGGAAGATGAGATTATAAAAGCCGGTATTGTTGAGGAAATTACGATTCATATTGATCCTATTCAAGGTGATGATAGTGCCAGTCGTGAGAGGCGCACCTTTGTTGAAGGGCTTTTGAAAAACATCGATGAAAACGCTACTATTACTAGCTTTAGGTATATTACTGGGAAGCAAGATAACATTATCTCCTTTAATGCATCTGTTCCCGAGAGTTGTGAGATGGAAAAGAATGAGATTAAGGAGAAATTGACTGAAGAAATCATTTCTAAATATGAGGGTGCTACGATACTTATTCATGTTAAAAGAACTTGATTTTTGGGGTGTTTAATGATTATTCATGTCAAAAGAACTTGATTTTTGGGGTGTTTAGTGCTTATTCATGTCAAAAGAACTTGATTTTTGGGGTGTTCTTTGATAGAATGTCATTTGTTTGTTTGGAGAGTTATCGAAGTGGTCATAACGAGCCGCACTCGAAATGCGGTTGTCCATTTTTGGGCACGTGGGTTCGAATCCCACACTCTCCGTTTTGAAGGTTTAGAAAGTTTAATTGAGTCAAGTTTTTTGGCTAATAAAAACATTATTTTGAGCGGATGTGCTGGAATTGGCAGACAGGCATGATTCAGGTTCATGTTCGGATTTCCGAGTGTGGGTTCAAGTCCCATCATCCGCATGGTTTGGCCCCCTGGCTTTGCTGGGGGTTTCTTTTTATAAAATGAAGTAGGTGATAATATGAATTATGAGATAATGATGGCGACGGAGGAAGATAGAGAAGAGATTTTTGCTCTTTATAAGATGCAGATTGGTAGGGAGTTTTGTCCTTGGACAGATGATTATCCTTCTCATAAAACAATTGATTTTGATTTGGCTAGGGATGCTCTTTTCGTTTTGAAGAGTGATGGCGTAATCAAGGCAACAATTGCTCTTGATGAGGATGAGAATGTGAATAATCTTACTTGTTGGGATAGTAGTCTTGAGCCTGAAGGTGAACTATCTAGAATCGCTGTTCTTCCAGAAGAGCAAAATAAAGGTTATGGAAGAATTATGATGAAGTTTGGTATGGAAGAGCTTAAGAGGAGAGGATACAAGGGAATTCATATACTGGTTAATAAACATAATGCTAAGGCGATTCAGTGTTATTCTGTACTTGGATTTAATGTTGTTGGAGAATGCTTTATGTATGAGGAAGATTTCCTTTGTTATGAAAGAGCGTTGTAGTTGATAGTGTTAGATTGGTTGTTTTGATGATTATTACGGCGGGATTGGTAAAATTAAGGCTGGATCGACGTAAGGATTTGTGGATTTTAGGAATTATTACGGCGGGATTGTTAAGATTAAGGCTGGATCGACGTAGGGATTTGTGGATTTTAGGAATTATTACGGCGGGAATGGTAAAAATAAGGGTGGGTCGACGTAGGGGTGTGTGGATTTTAGGAATTTTTACGGCGGAATGGGCTTGATTAAGGCTGGATCGACGTAAGGATTTGTGGATTTTAGGAATTATTACGGCGGGATTGGTAAAATTAAGGCTGGATCGACGTAAGGATATGTTGATTATAGTACTTATTACGGCGGGATTGGTAAGATTAAGGCTGGATCGACGTAGGGATTAGTGGATTTTAGGAATTATTACGGCGGGATGGGGAAGATTAAAGGTGGAGCGACGTAAGGATGTGTGGAGTTGAGGAAGTAGTACGGCAGGATTGGGAAAAGTGAAGGTGGATTGACG
>JAILNN010000152.1 GCA_024691565.1 Lachnospiraceae bacterium
ATGTAAAAATTCAACTTAGGTTTAAACATATATATCACCCCTCTCAATATATGATTTTCCACGAAAATAACTTTTTATATTTTAGCATATTTTCATCAAAAATTCATCAAAAAATGTGATAAATATGTAATTTAGAGAAAATTTCATAATTTAGTAATATTTATTGTATTTCTTAACGATAACACTAGAGTTTTGTCCACCAAAACCAAACGAATTACTCATGGCAACGTTTACTTCAGCCTTCACAGCCTCTAAAGGAACATAATTCAACTCAGGACACTTCTCATCAAGTTCAACCAAATTAAGTGTAGGCGGAACAATTCCTGTCTCGATAGCCTTAACACAGGTAATAACTTCAGTAACACCGCCAGCTCCCATCATATGTCCAGTCGCACCCTTAGTACTATTCACATAAATATCCTTAGCAGAATCACCAAACACCTTAACAATAGCATTAGCCTCAATAGGATCACCAACGCCTGTAGAAGTTCCATGTGTGTTAATATAATTAATATCCTTAGGCTCTAATCCAGCATTTTTAATAGCCTCCTCCATACAGAAGATAGCACCAATTCCCTCTGGATGAGGACTAGTTGCATGATACCCATCTGTACAATTAGAAATTCCTGCTAACTCAGCATAAATATGAGCACCTCTCTTAAGTGCATTTTCCTCAGTTTCAAGTACAAGTGCACCACCACCTTCACCAATAACAAAACCATCTCTAGTCTTATTAAAAGGACAGCTAGCACCCTTAGGATTATCATTATTTCTAGAAAGTGCATGTGCAGATGAAAGTCCTAAAATAAAGAGCGAATTAAGTGTAGACTCTGTACCAAAGGCAAGACAAGCATCAGCCATACCAGAATTAATAAACATAGCAGCAAGACTAATTGCATCACCACCTGATGAACATGCTGTACTAACAGTCATGCTAGGTCCTCTAAAGCCTTTATTAATAGCAACCTGGGCAGCAACCTCATTTCCAATAACCTTAGGAACAAATCTAGGACCAACCTTAGTATGTTCACCACTAGTAATACCAGCCTGAGTCTCAGCAATTGTAGAAATACCACCAAGAGCTGTACCCACTGTAATACCCATTCTTTCAGGGGCGCAAATATTCTCACCAGCATCCTCTAAAGCCTGCATAGCAGCTGCATATCCATATTGCATGAAAGGATCCATTTCCTTAGTCTGCTTTTTTGTCATAAACTGTAATGGATCAAAATCTCTAACTTCAGCAGCAATCTGCACAGGAAGGTCAGACGCATCAAACTTAGAAATCTTATCAACACCACATTTACCACTGGTAACATTTTCCCAATACTCATTTACTGAATGACCGATAGGGGTAACAGCCCCCATACCTGTAATAACAATCTTCTTCATATATAACTCCTATCGTATTTATAATAAAACTCTATAACATATAACACATTAATTTTCAGATGATTCCTCATTTTTATGAGAAGCATTTTCCTCAATCTTCTCTGTCTTCTCCTTAATTTCCTCAACTTCCTCTTTCCAGTCCTCAAGCTTAATTTCCTTCCTCTGAATCTTACCACTAATTGTCTTAGGAAGATTCTTAGTAAAATCAAGAACTTTAGGCCATTTATAAGAAGCAATATTCTGCTTAAGAGTAGACATAATATCTCTTTTAAGTGAATCCGAAGCCTCAACACCGTTGGCAAGAACGATGCTCGCCTTAATAGCCTGACCTCTAATAGGGTCTGGAACGGGTGTAACAGCACATTCCAAAACATAAGGAAGCTTCATGATTTCATTTTCAATCTCAAAAGGTCCAATTCGATATCCGCTCGACTTAATAACATCATCAACTCTACCAACATACCAGTAATAACCATCTTCATCCATATAAGCAGTATCACCTGTATGATAAAAGCCATCAAAGACAGTGCTTTCAGTCTTCTTCCTATCTCCATAATAACCCGTAAACAAGCCACATGGAACACCATCAAGAGTAGAAATAACAATCTCTCCAATTTCACCAGGACCAGCAAGTTCACCATCAGAAAGCATAATATTAACATTATACTGAGGATTTGGCTTACCCATAGAACCAGGTCTAGGCGTAGTTCCTACTAGATTACCAATTGTAAGTGTAGTCTCAGTCTGACCAAATCCCTCATAAATCTGAAGTCCAGTCTTTTCATAAAACTTTCTCCAAATCTCAGGATTAAGCGCTTCTCCAGCAGTTGTAACATGCACGAGAGAGGAAAGATCATACTTCTCAAGCTTAAGATGTACAAGAACCCTGTAAACTGTAGGTGGCGCGCAAAACGTAGTAATCTTATATTTTTCAATCATCCTAAGAATATTCTTAGCCTCAAAATCATCAAAATCATAAGTAAAAATAGGCGCCTCGCAAAGCCACTGACCATAAAGCTTACCCCAAAGGGCCTTACCCCAGCCAGTATCAGAAATCGCAAAGTGAATACCGTCCTCTTTAACCTGATGCCAATAAGCCGCAGTAACAAAATGACCTAATGGATATAAAAAGTTATGTGTAGTAATCTTAGGATAAGCTGTAGTTCCTGAAGTAAAGAACATAATAGAAGGATCTTTTCCCTTAATAGCATTCTCACCAATAGGTCTTCTAAAATGTCTAGAAAAGAATCTAACTTCCTTATTAAAACTATGCCAGTCCCCTCTACTAGCTCCCACCATAATCTTAACCTTTAAATCTTTATAACTCTTACAAGCCTTATCAATTTCCTTAGACGCATCACCATCAGCAGTACAAATAACTGCATCAACATTACCCGCCTTAAAACGATACTCAAAATCAGATTTTAAAAGCATATTAGAAGCAGGAATAACAACTGCTCCAATTTTATGTAAAGCAAGGATAGTAAACCAAAACTGGTAATGCCTCTTCAAAACAAGCATCACCCTATCTCCTTTTTTTATACCTAAAAATGAAAGATAATTCGCAACTTGGGATGAATACTTAGACATATCATAAAAAGTAAAACGATTCTCTTTGAAATCATTAGAAACATGAATCATAGCAAGCTTCTCTGGGCACTTAACCGCAAGCTTATCAACAATATCATAAGCAAAATTAAAATTTTCAGTGTTCTTAAAACTAATAGACTCAAGAATGCCACCCTCACCCTCGTTAACGTCGACATATGGATAAACAATACTGTTATTATCAATGTTCATCAATAGAACTCTCCATTTCATAGAATAAATTGATATGGATTCTTAAAACAATAGATGTAGTTTTAAAAACCGCATAACAAAGTAAAGATTACAGAATTTTATAAAAAAAGTCAAGTATTTTTACCTATATAAGCAAATAAATAATTTGAAAAATTTGTGAATTAAAAAAAATCAAAAAATATGTTGACATTTAATTTATATTTGATACAATATAGTTGTATCAAATAGTTATCACAAATAATGATTCAAAAATAAATTTTAGGAGGTAATCACTATGAATTTTTATGATTTAACAGTTACTGCTGCTGATGGTAGCGAGGTTTCAATGAAGGATTATGAAGGTAAGGTTGTAATGGTTGTTAACACAGCAACAGGATGTGGATTCACACCACATTATGCACCAATCGAAGAAATGTATGAAAAATATCATGATCAGGGCTTTGAAGTAATTGATGTTCCATGTAATCAATTTGCAGGACAGGCTCCAGAAAGTGATGAAGAAATTCATGAATTTTGCACACTTAAATATAATACACAGTTCCCACAGATGAAGAAATCAGATATCAATGGTGAGAATGCTATCCCGCTCTTCACATATCTTAAAGAGCAAAAGGGATTTGAAGGTTTTGGTAAAGGACCAAAGGCTCTCGCAATGGGCGCAATGCTTAAGAAAATTGATAAGGACTATAAGAACAATCCTGACATCAAGTGGAACTTCACAAAGTTTATTGTAGATAGAGAAGGAAATGTAATTGCTCGTTTTGAACCAACTGTCGATATGAAAACTGTAGCTAAGTTTGTCGATGATTTATTTGCATAAAAAATATATTTGCATAATAATAATTTGATTTTTATCTATCCTTGCATTATAATTGTATCAAATATAATTTTATTAAAGATTAAATATGAAAGGACAGTGCTATGAGCGAGAATAAAACCAATAAATTCGATTGTTTAAAGCTTTCTAATCAGCTTTGTTTTCCTTTATATGCAGCATCAAGAAAGATTGTAGCAACCTATACCCCACATTTAAAACCACTAAATTTAACCTACACTCAATACCTAGTTTTCTTGGTTTTATGGGAAACAGATGATATAACAGTCTCCGAAATATGTTCAAAATTACATTTAGACAATGGTACTGTCTCACCGTTAATTAAAAAACTTGAATCAAGGGGACTTCTAAAAAGAGAAAGAAGTTCTAAAGACGAAAGAGTCGTTACAGTTAAACTCACAAAAGAAGGAAAAGACCTTAAAAAAGAGGCTGTAAAGATTCCAGAAAAAATCGGTGCTTGTGTAGATTTATCACCAGAAGAAGCAGGTTTTCTCTATAGCATCCTATATAAATTAATAGACTAAACTGCTACTTCTGTGATTAATATTATTTAATACATAGAATACTAAATTCCAATAATAAATAAAAAGAGAAAGAAAAAAAAAAGCCGGTTTTAAAACCGGCTTTATTATGTATCAAATTATAAATTCGAGATAATACGGTTTATTAGCCTCTCAAAGAGAACTAATAATTAACCCTGCATCTGAGCTGCAACTTCTGCTGCGAAGTCTTCTGACTTCTTCTCGATTCCTTCACCAGTTTCAAAACGAACGAAACCAGTAACCTTTAAGCTGCATCCTTCAGCCTTAGCAACTTCATCAATGTACTTAGCAACTGTCTGCTTAGAATCCTCACCAAATACATATCCCTGGTCAAGAAGGCAGATTTCCTTAAGTCTCTTAGAAATACGTCCCTCAACAAGACCATTGAAGATCTTATCTGAAAGATATGTTTCCTTACCCTGCATAGCTAAGTCTCTAAGAGTCTGAACAGCCTCAGGTGAAAGGAAGTTGAAGAGATAATTCATATTGCTCTTCTTCTCATTGTAAATAGCGATATCTTCATCGCTCCAAAGCTTATCATTAGTAGCTGTCTCAATAAGCTTATTTAAAATAGGCTTAGGTAATGATGCTGGATCATTAAGTGCGCTATCAATAATAACTTCTCTTTCCTTATCAATCTTATCAGATGAGATATCACTTCTCTGTAAGAACTTAGGATTCATTGAAGCAATCTGCATAGCTACCATATCAAGACACTGCTTAACATTAGCATTATCAGCTGCATCTGTCTCAGCATTAACTAAAACACCAATCTTTCCACCAGCGTGGATATAAGAAACGATAAGTCCAGCACTTTCCATCTGCTCGAAACGACGAATCTTAAGGTTCTCACCGATAACAGCGATCATCTCTTTATTCTTCTCTTCGATTGACTTGCTAGCATCGTTTAATGTAGGCTCAGCAAGGAATGCATCGATATCCTTTGCTGAAGTAACCTTTGCCTGAGCAGCGATTTCAGCAACATAACTTGTGAACTTCTCATTCTTAGCAACGAAGTCTGTCTCTGAGTTAACTTCTACGATAGCAGCTTTCTTTCCGTCTGCATCAACATCAACAACAACGATACCTTCTGCTGCAATTCTGTCAGCCTTCTTCTCAGCCTTTGAAAGACCTTTTTTACGAAGCCATTCAATAGCTTCTTCCATATTTCCATCAGTTTCGACAAGAGCTTTCTTACAGTCCATCATTCCTGAACCAGTTTTTTCTCTTAACTCTTTTACGTCTTTTGCTGTAATAGCCATTTTATAATCCTCCTACATTTTATTTTATATGTATCAATTACAAATTACTCTTCTGTAGCTTCCTCTTCTGCAGGAGCTTCAGCATCACTAACACCCTGATTAGCCTCGATAACAGCATCAGCCATAGCAGAAACAATAAGCTTAACTGCTCTGATAGCGTCATCATTTCCAGGAATAACATAATCAAGCTCTTCAGGATCACAGTTAGTATCTGAAATACCGATAAGTGGAATTCCGAGTGCATGTGCCTCTTCGATACAAATCTTCTCCTTCTTAGGATCTACAACAAAGATAGCATCTGGAATCTTCTTCATATCCTTGATACCACCAAGGTTCTTCTGAAGCTTATCAAGTTCCTTCTTCTTAAGGATAACTTCCTTCTTAGGAAGAACATCAAATGTACCATCAATACTCTCTGTCTCAATATCCTTAAGAGTCTTGATACGAGTCTGGATAGTCTTGAAGTTTGTAAGCATACCTCCGAGCCATCTCTCGTTAACATAGTACATACCACAACGCTCTGCTTCAACCTTGATTGAATCCTGAGCCTGCTTCTTTGTTCCTACAAAAAGAACTGTTCCACCATCAGCAACAATATCCTTGATTGCGTTGTAAGCAACATCAATCATTCCTACTGTCTTCTGAAGATCGATGATGTGAATTCCGTTACGCTCAGTATAAATATACTCAGCCATTTTAGGATTCCATCTTCTTGTCTGATGTCCAAAATGAACACCTGCCTCAAGTAACTGTTTCATTGAAATAACACTCATTTTCTTTACCTCCGTTTTGGTTTTTCTTCCGAATACCACACCGCTCTTGTGACCTCACAAGCCGGCAAAAACACGACCATTTCGGCACCGTGTGTTTATTAAGCATTCGTGAATACTTGTTAATTATTATTTCATGTGTGAAAACACACTCGGATAGTCTATCACAGGGGATTAAGCAATGTCAAGAAGATTTTAAAAACTAGACAAGTTTTTTTATAAATCAAATTAATCTCTTTAAATATAAACAAAAAAACACTTCAAAATAAACATTTAGACAACAAAAGAGAACCGCTCGAGGCAGTTCCCTTTTGTTTTAGGAAAGAAATATTATGAATAAAAACGTATATAATCAACATCAATTAACTTGAAGTAATACTATCATATTTCAAACAAAATTGCAAGTAAAATTTCATTTTTTCTTAAGAAAAAATTACGAAATTTGTAATTTATTTGCCATTTCATTCAAACCAGTAATAATATCACTTACTTCAGTCGTAATATTACTATTCTGCTCACTAATTCTGTAGGTTTCTTGAGAATGAGCAGTAACTTCCTGAGTCGCAGCAGAAATAGTTTCAATTCCTTCAATGATCGCATGGTTTGCTTCTGTAAGACCATCCATCAAATTATTAAGTTCAGTAGATTTAGCATAAACCTCATTTGTAGCCTTATTAATAGCCTTAAAGCTAGCAACTGTTTCATTAGCAGCCTGGTTTTGAGCATCAATATTCTCAATCATTTCCTCAATAACTGAAACCACCTTAGAAAGCTCAACCGAAATATTCTCAATAAGCTCAGTAATATTATCAGTAGCTGACTGAGTCTGAGTTGCAAGTTTAGATATTTCAGAAGCAACCACCGAGAATCCTTTTCCTGCTTCACCAGCTCTAGCAGCCTCAATACTAGCATTCAATGCAAGAAGACTTGTCTGAGTTGTAATTTCATCAATCATATTAATAATCGACTGCATCTGAGTTGTATGCTCATTTAATTCAGTTAGTTCCTCAGAAACATTAACATTACCTTTAGCAGAGGTATTAACATGCTCTAAAAGACTATCAATATTCTTTTGAGCCTTACTAAGCTCCTCTCTGGTAATTCCAATAGTCTCATTAATTTCCTTAGAACTCTCCTCAACATGTTCAATAGCATAAGAAATATCTTCAGTTTTCTCAAGCTGGATTTGAATAGACTCAGCAGTGTCATTAGTACCATTAGCAACATTTTCCATAGAAGTCATAGTCTTAACTGCAGAAGTCTCAAGCTGTCTCATCTTATCAGAAACCAAACCAATATCAGCCACCAGTTTATCGGAAACATCAATAATCTCAGTAGTAAGTCTTTCAGTGCTGTTCTTTGCATTCTTCAAATCAATAATCTTATTATTATAATTTTGAACAATAACCATACAAGACTTAAGTGTAAAGATGCAGAAAAGAGCAACCGACGCAAGTCTAATTTCAATGTCTGCAATTTCCTGAGAATGATAACCATATCTTGCAAATATATAAATAATCTGAGCAATATTAATAATAATAACCATTCCCAAATTGATAGTAATAAGTTTAAAATCATTATAAGCAAGAATTAGTGTTGTTGCTATAATTGCATATATATAGGCAATACTAGAATGAGTTGTAAATAGTACAAATGTATAATAGATATTAAATGAAATCGTAAAGACATATCTAATTCTATCATCATAATTATCTTTTTTATACATTATAAAAGGTACAATTAATGGAAACAATGCAAATGGAAGGTATATCAAATAATATGTCCATGATCTATTTCCAAGAAAAACCTCAACAAGATAACAAAATACAAGCAAAAAATCCATAATTGCAAAGCATCTTAAAAGCTGCTGGTTACATAATTTGCAGTCACTCTTAGCTTGATTATCCATAAACAAAAACCTCCTGCGTCAAATATTAGCTACTCAAGACTTTCTCCATCGTGAATTACATCATGGAACTGTTGAACAATATCAATCATTTCACATAAAGAAATACTCTTTTCGCTACTTTTTTCATTAAGATTCATAACCTCAGAATCAATTCGATTAACAGAATCATTTATCTTATCTGTATCATTATAAATCTTATTAACTCTCTCTTTAGCAACGTCCAATGTTGCATTAATCTCATCACCTACTGCTCTCGTATTCTGAGATGAATCTTTAACTTCCTCAAACGAACTAACAAGTCCATTAACCTTAACAAGGTTTTCTTCAATACCAGCCGAAGTAACACCAATTTCAGCCTGAAGACTCTCCAAGGTTTTATGAAGCACATTAATTGAATTCTCAATTCCGGCAACCATCTCTTTTGTTCCCTCAGAAAGCTCTCGAATCTGCTCCGCAACAACCGCAAAACCTCTACCAGTCTCACCTGCACGAGCAGCCTCAATACTAGCATTAAGAGCAAGAAGATTTGTCCTTTGAGAAATACCATTAATACCCTTTGTAAGTTTAGTAATATTCTTAAAATCATCTTCCAACTTACCAAAGGTTTTAGTAATATCTCTAAGCTGATTCTTAGAATTAACAATTTGTTCTGTTAAATCAGCAACACTATCATCCGCCTTATTAATGCTTCTATCAGATTCTTTAGTACTCTCCTGAATCCTATTAACGCATTCATAAAGAGCCCCATAATTCTTTTCATTTTCTCTAAATGAACCATAGATAACATTAAGCATTTCCTTGGTCTCAACTGAGCAATCCTTAATAATAGTCATACACTCAGTAAGATAAACCTCGTCACCCATATAATTCTCAAGACAATTTTGAAGATAATCAACTCCATGTCCCATATATTCCTTGGTGCTTAAGTTTTCATCAATCCTTCTATTATGAGCATATGTACCCTCAGAAATTTGATTAACCTTATCGTCTAATTCAAACATTTTGGAAAATAAACCCATATTAAACCTTCCTATCCGCCGAATTAAATAATAATATTATTAATATTCATCCGACTAAAATAATCAAATTTATTCAAAAACAACAACACAAGCAGTCATATTAAAATTATATCTCTTCAACTGTTCACCATATCCAGCATATCCAAAGAAGTTACCAACAGCCGAACCAAGTAATCTAGCGTACTCCTGCATATATCCCTCATTATTAAAGAGAGCCGTTCTACCAAGACAATGTGTTAAGAATGCAAGTTTAGGTTCAGTAACATCTCTCTTAATCTTCTTAAATGTTTCCTCATTAACTCTTCTATAATCATCCATCTCAAGAAGCTTCATTCTTGTATTACTATAGATTCTAGAATGATAAACAATACCTCTTTCAGGTGAAACATAATTATCAGCCGAAATAAAGATTTCATTACCTGTAACTCTTCCCATTGGGTGATTAGGCATATATGTAGAAATCACATTTTCTGCCACACCAAGAACATTAGCATAGGCTTGTGCTGCCGGCATATGATTATATTCCTTAACATGTCTAGTCTTAATATCAACCTTTGTCGCAATCAAATCAGGAACACCCTCAACAGGTTTAAAGATATTTTCTTTATAAAACTTAAATCCACCACCATCTGAATGAATAAGACAAAATACGGCACTTCTCTCTCGAACAATACCATTCAATGCAACCTTTGTTACATTTCCAGACATATTATTACCAGCACTACCACCAAACACAGGAATGTTTCTTGGAAGTAAAACTGAATTCAAGGTAGAAAGAACAGATTCCTCAGCACAAAGAAGTCCTGTGGTAAACTCAAGACACATTGTATTTCTATTATTTCCAATTTTCTTCAAACACTTAGAAACTCTACCAGAATACTTAATAGGGTATTTATCAATCTCCTCAAGAACATCAGCAGCACAACTAATTCCATCTTCAATACCCAAACAAAGGAGGTCATTTTTTTGAGCTCCATTTTTAGATATACTCATCAAAGTAGTCATACCCATGCTGACAGAGTTTGGAAAACGATTAGCAATCTCTCTTGCGTATTCACTAAAATGATCAACAGGGGAACAGAATAGGATTAACTTAGGATCATTAAAAGCCACCACAGCTTCAGAAACCGTAGATTTAATATCTGTTCCACAATGAGCACTTGTAATATGATAATTCATAAATGTAAAACCCCTTTCACCAACATTTATAACTCTCTATTTTCATATTTCGTTCATTTAAAAACTGTTATAATTTTACCATTTATAGATACTTTTGACAACATAAAATTTACTCTGAACTTATATAAATCAAGTCTCTTCACACATTTACCGAAATAAAACAAAGTCTTATCTTATTTAAGATAAAAAATAGGCGGCAGAAAATCTGCCGCCCAATAAAAGAATAAATAATTCATCGAATTAATAATTCATCGAATAAATAATTCATCGAATGAATTCTAAATTAAAGAAAACAAATTATTTAGATGTCCATTCCCAATTTCTAACCTCTTCAATATCCTGACCATACTCAGCAATATACTGCTTATGCTCAATAAGCTTGTCATTCATCTTCTGGATGAGATGAGCACCTGTGTTACCAAGCTGTGGAAGGTGCATAACAACATCTTTAACAAGGTTGAAACGGTCAATCTGGTTCTGAACTCTCATATCAAATGGAGTTGTGATTGTACCCTCTTCAGTGTAACCATGAACTGAAAGGTTCTTATTATGACGATCATATGTAAGCTCATGAATGAGTGTAGGATAGCCATGGAATGCAAAGATAATAGGCTTATCTGTTGTAAAGAGAGCATCATATTCACGATCAGAAAGACCATGTGGATGCTTAGTCTCAGACTCAAGCTTAAACAAGTCAACAACGTTGACAGCACGAACCTTTAAGTCAGGTAATTCTTCACGAAGAATTGTGATAGCTGCCATTGTTTCAAGTGTAGGTGTATCACCACAACAAGCCATAACAACGTCAGGTTCAACACCCTGATCATTAGAAGCCCAATCCCAGATACCAACACCAAGTGTACAATGCTTAACAGCCTGCTCCATTGTAAGCCACTGACGGCTAGGATGCTTAGAAGCAACGATAGCATTAACATAATTCTTACTCTTGATACAATGATCGAAGCAAGAAAGTAAGCAGTTAGTATCAGGTGGAAGGTACATACGAACAACGTCTGCCTTCTTATTTGAAATATGATCAAGGAATCCAGGATCCTGATGTGTAAATCCATTATGATCCTGCTGCCAAACATTAGATGTAAGGATAAAGTTCAAGGAAGCAATTGGAGCTCTCCAAGAAAGCTGGTTACAAACCTTGAGCCACTTAGCATGCTGAGCAGCCATTGAATCAACGATACGAATGAAAGCTTCGTAGCTTGCGAAGAATCCATGACGACCAGTTAAAAGATAACCTTCAAGCCATCCCTCGCACATATGCTCAGAAAGCATACCATCCATGATACGACCTTCTCTTGCAAGATGATCATCTGTATCCATCAAATCAGCGTTCCAATCACGCTCTTCCACCTCAAAAGCCTTATAAAGTCTATTAGACATAGACTCATCAGGTCCAAAGATACGAAAGTTCTTATTTTCTTTATTCAAAGTGAAGATATCTCTAATATATCCACCAAGTTCAATCATATCCTGAGCAACAGTCTTACCAGGCTCAACCTCAATACCATAATCACGGAAATCAGGGAGACGTAAGTCTTTTAATAAGTGACCACCATTTGCATGAGGGTTAGCACCCATTCTATGATCTCCATCTGGAGTAAGCTCTTCAAGCTCAGGTAACAAACGACCATTCTCATCGAAGAGTTCCCAAGGACGATAGCTCTTAAGCCATTCCTCAAGCATAGCAAGATGCTCTTCTTTTTCCATTGTGATAGGCACCTGATGAGCTCTAAATGAGCCTTCAATCTGCTGTCCATCAACAACCTTAGGACCAGTCCATCCCTTAGGTGTGCTAAGGATAATCATAGGCCAAATTGGTCTGTTAGGATCGTTATTCTCACGAGCATTCTTCTGAATAGCTTTAATCTCCTCAATAACGATATCCATTGTTTCAGCCATCTTCTTATGCATTGTCATAGGGTCATCACCCTCAACAACATAAGGCTTCCAACCACAACCCTTAAAGAAGCTTTCTCTCTCCTCTGGAGAAATACGAGCAAAGATTGTAGGATTGCTAATCTTATATCCATTCATATGAAGAATAGGAAGAACTGCACCATCGTTAATAGGATTTAAGAATTTATTTGACTGCCAAGATGTAGCAAGTGGGCCAGTTTCAGACTCACCATCACCAACAACTGCTACTGCAATCAAATCAGGGTTATCAAAAACAGCACCAAATGCATGAGCGATTGAATAACCAAGCTCACCACCCTCGTTAATAGAACCAGGTGTTTCAGGTGCACAGTGACTAGGTACTCCACAAGGGAATGAGAACTGTTTAAACATCTTCTTCATACCTTCAATGTCACGGCTAATGTTAGGATAAACCTCGCTGTATGTTCCTTCAAGATATGTATTGGCAATCTGGAAGTTTCCACCATGTCCAGGACCTGATAAATAAATCATATCAAGGTCATAACGTTTAATAACACGGTTACAGTGTGTCCAGATAAAGTTCTGTCCAGGAACTGTTCCCCAGTGACCAACAATTTTTTTCTTAATTTGCTCCATTGTGAGAGGCTCACGAAGAAGCGGATTATCTAACAGGTAAAGCTGTCCTGCTGATAAATAGTTTGCAGCTCTCCAATATGCATCGATTTTCTGAAGCATTTCATCATTAAGAGGCTGCTTTTCGAGACAATTTTCTGTCTGAGACATTTCGTTCTCCTTTCGATAAGTAGAATTATATATTTAATATCCCAGGTAGCGCGGGTTATCCCAAAACCTTGGATATATAATATCAAAAGAATCCGATTTAAAATAAATCAAAATTATAAAGACAAATGCAATTAAAAACTAATAATTACATAATCTTTCTATAGAGCTCTTTAAGCTCCTCAACATTAGTATCACGAGGATTACCAGGACAACAAGCATCAGCAAAAGCATCCTTAGCAAGAACATCTAAATCCTCTTCCTTAAGTTTATCTAACTTCTCAGGAATTCCAACATCTTTTGAAAGCTGCTTAACTGCATCAATTGCAGCCTTTCTATACTCATCCTGAGACATTGAATCAACACCTTCAACACCCATAGCTCTAGCGATTTCCTTATAACGCTCGCCTGTACACTCCTGATTATATTCCATAACGATAGGAAGCATCATAGCACAAGCAACACCATGAGGTGTATCATAATGAGCACCCAATGTATGAGCAATTGAATGAGCAATACCAAGACCAACATTTGAGAATCCCATACCAGCAATATACTGAGCAAGAGCCATTCCCTTACGTCCCTCAGGAGTATTATCAACAGCACCTCTTAAGTTCTTTGAAATGAGCTTAATAGCCTCAAGATGGAACATATCTGTCATCTCCCAAGCGGCCTTTGTTGTATATCCTTCAATAGCATGAGTAAGAGCATCCATACCTGTTGCAGCAGTAAGACCCTTAGGCATAGAAGACATCATATCAGGATCAACAATAGCAATATCAGGAATATCATTAACGTCAACACAAACGAACTTACGCTCTTTCTCAACATCAGTAATAACATAGTTAATTGTAACCTCAGCAGCTGTACCAGCTGTTGTAGGAACTGCGATTGTAGGAACTGCATGATTCTTAGTAGGTGCAACACCCTCAAGAGAACGAACATCCTCAAACTCAGGGTTTGTAATAATTACACCAATAGCCTTAGCAGTATCCATAGAAGAACCACCACCGATTGTGATAATAGAATCAGCGCCAGCTTCCTTAAAAGCCTTAACACCTTCCTGAACATTCTCGATAGTTGGATTTGGCTTAATATTAGAATACAAACTATATGGAATTGAAGCTCCATCTAATAAATCCGTAACCTTGGCAGTTACCCCAAACTTAACCAAATCAGGATCTGAACAAACAAAGATTTTCTTGTATCCCTTATCCTTAACAATATTAACGATTTCTGCAATTGCCCCCTGTCCATGATAGGACACTGTGTTTAAAACGATTCTGTCTGCCATAAAAATAAATACCTCCTTAAAATAAATATTATTTATTATAAATACATTATGGCAAAATTATACAATAAAATCACTATTAAAACAAGCAAAAAACTCTGCCGTAGCATAAAAACCACGACAGAGTTCTGAATACATAAAGTATTAAATTTTAAATCTTAAGTAAACACCTTAATCTCAAAGATTAGTCAAGGTCAAAGAGGAATACATCATCCTGTTTACCTGTTGAAGTGCTACCTTCCTTCTCTTCACTAGCTGTAACTACCATGTAAGTTACTGAGTAAGCTTTCTTATTCTTGATTTCAAATCTAAGAGCATTATAGTTAGACTGATGCTCACTGTTTGAACCACCGTTGAATAAGAGGAAGTACTCTTTAGCTGATGTTAGGAAGTTCTCATTAACAATGTTAAAGTAACCATCACCACCAGCATCGAAGCGGAATATCTTATTCTCAACAACACCGTCTTCATTCTTAACCTTCTTCTCGAAGAATACTTCACTAACTGTTGAAGTTGTAAGTTCTTTCTCAGTAATAATACCATTCTCGAAATCAGTATTATCAACATTTACTCTAGTTATCTTCATCTGATAGATATTACCATTTGCATAGTAAGCATCATTAGGTGAGAAGTAAATCTTATTTGTATAAGGAATATCTAATCCCTTCATAGCCTTCTCTTCTGTTACATCCTCATCAAGGTTAGCTGAAACAGCTGGATAAACCTTTGAATAGAACTCACTAGCATTACCATTAATAAGAACGTCATTAATATTCTCATAAGCAAATACTGCTGTAACATCAGTGCTCTTTGAAACAGCATTTGTGATATCATCTTCTGTTACATCATCATTAGTAGTAGGTGTTGTGCTTGAACCAGATTCTGAATCAGAACTTGATTCACCTGTAAAGCTATTTACCTGATCCATGTTATGGCAGAGGTAAACACCTGTATACTTAGTTGATGGCCACCAATTCTGATTCATATAAAGATTCTTAAATGATGAAATACCGCTTCTCAAATCACCAACATTTACATATGTAGCAAAATCAGACACCTTAGAATCTTTGTAAATCTTTGGCCATAATGAACCATCAAAACTATTTAATGAATAGTTCGAGTTAGAATATGTTGCAGTTCCAAATGAACTGAAGATTGCTGCTGAACCATTCCAATAATTTGTTGAATTATCATCAAGCTTAACCTTAAATACAATGTAATCTGTATTAGCTGCTGTTTCAATGTAGTTTTCAGACCAGCTACCCTTCATATCACTTGAATTATATGGATATCCATTATTATATCCAGCATTAGAAGAATCACCCTGGAAATCACCTAAGTAAAGTGATGACTCAGAACCTTCAAATAATGTTATAGGAGTAGCTACTGGTGTAGGAGTAGGAGCTTCTGTTACTTCAGGAGTTTCCGTAGCACCTGCAGCAGGTGTAGCTGTAGCTCCACCGACTTCTACATCATCATTATCAGCATCATTAATATCTACTTGTTCAGTGATGCTATTAAAAGCAACAATTGTGTTATCACTTGTCTCATCATCAGAAGCATAACTTCTATATGTAAGTGTATTTGTTGAATGATTAACAACCTTTGATCCAACATCGAGCTTATAACCATTTACAAGAGATAGATCATATCCATCACTATTAAAGTCATTTGAACTCTTACTCTCAAGGAATTTCTCTGTTGTTTCTTCAAGTTCTAATTCCTTCATCTGAGAAAGCTTAGACTGAGGACCATTTTTAATAAGTTCATTCTGTTTTGTTACCCAAACATAAGGAGTTGTATACTTAGAATTGTTACATGCTGCAAGAGCATTAACAAACAATTCCATTTCATCATCAGCAACACTACCAAAGTCATCTAAGTTAGTTCCAATGTAAGTAGTATTTTCGAACGTGTATAAGTAGTAGTTATTTGCACCATCGTTAGGTGAAATACCATAAGTTGAATGTGTCCATTCCTTTGTAGATGTATAAGCTACATCATAGAAATCATCATCAATCTTACCAGACTTATCACTAACTGATGAACCATTATAGTAATCACCAGCAAGACAATACCAAACAGTAACATCAGCATTATTCATATTAAGCTGATATGTCTTAGCAGTTGTACCCGCAATCTTAAGATTTGGACTAATAACATATGGATATGTTGTAATTGTACCCTTATTTGTTCTAGAAATCTGAGTAGCCTCATCCATATCTGCCTTATAAGCAAATGCTTCACCAGCCTGATTCTTCCACTTAGTATTATCATAAAGCTTATTAGTACCAGAATTTGTTAAGCTAGCAACCTTAGCATATGTAAGTTCAGAATTCTCATCAACACTATCACCATTAATCTTCTGCTTCTTATCAACTGTAGACTTATCTGGATCAGTAAATCTGTTAACATCTAAGATATCCTTAAATGTCTGAGCATACTGACTCTTGCTTTCTTCTGAAGACTTTCCAGCGAAGAGGATACATCCACCTTCTGCTGACATATCCATAAGATATGCAACTGCTGAGTTACCCTGATATGATGAACCATACTCAAATAAGTCCTCTAATTCAGCACTAAATACAATCATACTAAACTGCTGATCATCTGTTACTGTTCCCTTAATATCAAGGTTAAGCTGTGATCCACTATCTACAATTGGATAATAGAACAACTCATCTGTTCCATCTCCATTAGAGTCATAGTTAAATGTTGCATATGATGAAACATCATCACCAGCAACAGGTTCTTCAGTCATAAACTGAGAAACAAAATCTGAAACTGAAATTGACTTAGCTTCAATACCATCAAAACGATTATTAAATACATCTGAACCTAAAGTCTTTTTATAGAATGTAGAACCTTCGTCTGCAAGGGCTGCCTCAAGACTACCCTTATCAGCATTTTCTTTTCCAGCATCTGTCGTAATCTGTAAAATTTTAATTGTATTATCCTGATCACCAGTACTTCCAGTGATATTATTAAATGCATCATCATCAATATATGTAGAACCACTTAAGCTATATCCAGCTGAAGCACCGTCTTCTGATGCATTCTTATTAACAAATACAAGTTTATAGTTAAGAACTCCTAACTTAATCTGTGACTTAATAGTAGTAAGGTCATATTCCAATCTACCAGATGAAGGGTTGTCATAATAATAACCTAATCCATCTACTGCTCCACCTTTAATTGTTACAGCACCAGCATAGTTATTAGCTTCTGAAGAATCATAAACCATTTCACTATTATCAGTGTTTACATCGATTGTACCATTACCATTAATGTCAATATAAAGTTGAACATAATACTTATCAACAGTAGAAACTGCTGCAGATGAAGTACCAATTGTATAGTTAAATGCAAGGTTTGTTGTACTAAGTGCATTATTTGAGTCAGCTGCATAGCTAACCGGCTTAGTATCAACTGTAATAATAGAATCAGAGAATGCCTGGATTCTACTAATTGTAGACTTAAGTGTATACTCAGAAAGAGATACATTTAAACTACGATATGCATTAGCATTTAACAATGAATAAAGGTTAGATGACTTATCTGCATATGTCGTATAGTTATAATACAAATCAGAATCAATAGTCATAATCTTTTCTGACTTAGCGTATTTTCTAATGTTTGAAAGCATTACATTTGAAATATCATTACCTGATGTTCTGTAACTATCGCTTCCATTATACAAATCACCAATATGAACAATATCAAAGTTCAAACTATCAAGTGGTGACTCATTGTAAGCAACAAGTTTACTATTACTACTTAAAAGATTATGTTTCTTATTATATGCACCGATGTAGATAATATCATAAGTTGTAACTAAATCTTCTTTAACTGTGTTAAATTCTTGAGTAGTCATATAGTTAAATGCGAATGTACCCTTGAATGTTGCCTTAGGTAAATAAGCACGAAGTTTTGTTTCATTTAAAACGAAATCATTACATGGCTCAACTTCAAGAATCTTAAGTTTTAACTCTTGAGTCTTGTCTCCATCTTTAGTTCCAGAATTACGCTTATATTTAAGGAGGTACTCAATAAGACGAGCGATTGAGTAATTTCCTGAACTAGAATCATATGAAGAATCTTCTGCATCCTCAGAATTAAACCAACTATTAACGTCGCTCATACCTGTGTTTGAATCAGAATTACTAATGTAGTCATCACCAAATACTGTAGTAACAACGTTGTTAGAGTTGTACATAAATGCACTACCAAGGACACCGACGTTTCCGCCACCCTGACCTGTCATAGCAAGTCCACCAGTTGACGTCATGAAGAACTTATACTTCTGATATAATTTAAGATCATCAAGTGTCATATCACTAACAAGTGTTCCATTGCAATATGTACCATCAGAAGTAATTCTACATGCCTGACCATCAGCATTTGTATACCAAACATCATTTGATGTTCCTGAATAAGTTCCAGCATTGTAGTTCCATGGATGGAAGGTTTCAGGTGACCAGTAAAGCGCTGCATCAGCACTACTCTCTTCATGAGATGTAGCAATACCATTACCATTTTTATCAATCTTAATTACACATTCCCCTGTCGAAAGTCTTGGGTTAACCATGAAGAAGTTATAGAAGTTCTCCTGATCCATCAAACTTTCCATCAAACAGAATTTGTAAATATTATTATTATATCCAGTTACTGAATACTTAGCCTGATCCTTAGGTGTCTTAGCAGTCTCATCAAGAGTTTCAAAATCAAGATAACGAGCAGATACAGTCTTGCTATCGTATCCTTCACTACTACACTGCATAAGAGTAACACTTTCCATAATAGGTGCGTAGTTACCTTCATAAGCACCTAAAGAATTACATTTCAAGAACATTCTCTGAGCTGCATCGAATGAAATATCATTCTGAGTATTTGTAAAGTCATACTTATAACCATAAAGGTTAGTACCGGCATTACCCTTACCAAATCTGATACCACAATATGTACGAGACTTTGAATAATCAGTCTGTAAAACATCAGCATCAATCTTACCAGCATCGATGTAACCTTTAACGGTCTTAACCATGTTATTACCTTCGCTACCGTTGTATCCAGTTTCATCTGCATTATGTAAGTAAATAAGGTCAGCTTTATCAATCCAATCTGTATGTTCAGCTATTTCCCAAGGCTCAATACACTTGTAAACGATTGAATAATTTTCAATCTCAGCCTTACCCTGTAACTGAAGACAAGATGTAAAGAAGTCATTAAGACAAACAAGCTTTTTAACATAATTTGTTGACTCATAGTAGTTAGAATCTTTTCTACTTGTATATTCTCTATCTCCTAATGTCCACTTAAAATCTCCACTAGCTTCAGTAAGATATTTATTATAGTTCTTACATGTCTTAACTCTCTTAACTGTAGCATTAGGAACTTCAGTTGTACCTGTTGCAGTTGTAACCCAAATAAATGAGCCAGCATTTTGAGCTGTTGGAGTAAACTGCGGTCTGTAAATAGTTCCAGTAGCATAGGTACCAGAATTATCAGCATAAGTTCCAGAATAATCAAAGAATCCCTTACCAGGTCCTACATATTCATAGTAACCAATAGCACTTAATTCACCAGAATTAGGAGTCCAATTTTCTGTATAGTACTGCTGATTAACCTGAGTACTTGTTGAACCCTTATAATTAATCTCTTCATAATAATGCTCATCTGCAAAGCACTTATCCAAGTTAGCATATTCAGTTCCGATGTTAGCCAAACTCTGCCATGGGTTACCATTATTCATTCCACTAGGAGTATTCTGTAACCAAAGCTTAGCCATATTCATAGGCTGACATCCATCAATCATATATCCAAAATATGAATAAAATGATGTAGGAACAATCTCGAGTACCACGAATGGGTTATCCTTGGTACCAAGAGTAGAATCATAAGAATCATTACGTTCCCATGTCTTAGTGGTTGTGTTGTATGTCATATCCTTATTGAAGTCTGTAAGCTCGTTAACAACTCCCCTGCTTATCGGACTATCAGCTCGTGAGGATAAAACATGATGCAAATAAAAAGCAGCAAATGTAAGCACAAACACAACAATAACAGCGATAGCCATGTTTCTGCGATTCACTCTTTTTCTATTCACAGCTCTTTCCTTTCTATACATAGTTTAAACCTCCATTCTTAAACGTATGCAAAACCAATAGGTAAAATTCCATACTGAAATTAATTTATATCCATTATAAATAATAAATATAAAAATTTCAACAAAAAATTTATACTTTTTTTATACTTTTTTTATAATTTAATTATTTTTATAAATTAACATCAAAATTTAAGTTTCTGATGGAGCTGCAGGTTCAGGTGTAGCCGCAGCAGGTGCTGGAGTTCCAAGGAACTCAGGTCTTAAAACTGTATTTCTAAGTGTGATATTCTGAGTAGTTTCATAAGTCTGGTTATCTTTTTCAAACTTAACATAAACCTTTATTGAACCATCAGTATCAATTTTAGAATCATCAACGCTAAAATCTACAACATTTTCTGCCATAAGGTTGGTTGGTTTTCCAACCACAGTACCTGTGTTAGCCTCAGCATCATTAAATTCATAATAATATAAAGAATTTTGTTCATTGGTTGCCCCATCTTTACCAGCGTTTTCCGATAAAGCAACAACCTTCTTTGTAAGAGCACCTTTATCACCATAAGGTGGCTGAGTCTCTGCAGCTGCAGGATCAGCTGTTCCTAAGAACACTGGAGTATAGAATGAAACCGTTCTCTTTCCAGTTCCTTTAGCCTCAACATAAAGTGACTCTTCTGCTATTGTCTGAATCTGCTGAATGAAAAGCTGTGATTCAGTCTGCAGATCGGTATATGTTTTATTATATCTGTAGTTTTTTGAACCCGTAGTCATAAACACAAGAATCGCCGTAGAAATAACAGCCAAAACACCGATAGATATAATCATTTCAACAAGTGTATAACCTCGTTTATCTTTTAACATTTCGATTCACCTCCTGTTTTACTGTTACTTCGCATAATCACAAATGTGTTTACCAGTTGACTCTACCATATCAATTGCATATGTAGTTCTTCCCTTAATAATCATTCTTCTATTATCAAAGGAATTGGTCTTTCCGTCAGCAATCTTACAACATGTAAAATGACCATCAGACTTATCAAAACCAATCTTTATCATATTACTAGTATCTAGCTTAGTAGTAATTTTTGTACTTGTTGAGCTTGTAAGACCAACTTCAATAGCAGAACCACCAATATCAGAAGCCTGTTTAATAACATTAACTGCTCCGTCACCTGTTGCAGTTGCCTGATCAGTACCTGCCTTTAATTCATCAAGAGACATATATCCAAGTCTATTTTCTTCGTCTGTACCATCATTTCTAGTACAAATTAAACTATGTACCGAACCATCCTGTAAAAACAAATACATATAATAATATCCACTTTTACCAAGCGACTTACTCTGCAAGATATCCATCTTTGCATCAATCTTATTAGCATACTTCTTAGCATTTGCATTTCCTGTAATAGCAAATGCAGCTGCCATTCCACCAATAAGCATCGACATAATCGCAAGCGTAATTATCAATTCTATAAGCGTAAAACCACGCTCATCCCTAAGTTGTTTCATATTGAATCCTCCTATTAAATACTTAAACAATAATTTGATTATCTATCCAACTTGTTCTTAACCCAGTTTTCAACGATAACATTTTTATTTGCAGCATCTTTAGATTCAATCTTATTTGAAACTGAACCTCTAAAGTATTCTCTAAATAGATTAGTGATAACAGGATCCATCTCCTCACCATCAACATCAAAGAGACCTTTGACAGCATCTGCTGATGCATTAATCTTAACATTATTACTCTGTAGAATTACATCCCCACCAGAAATAATAAGTCCAGAGAAGTCTCTTTCAACCTTTACATCACCTGTAGCGATAATTACACCAACTCCATTAGGTGAAGAACCATCGTAAGTATATCCTGTTGAAGCAGTAGAAACTATATAGAAAGTTTCTGTTTCAGCTGTACCATCTCCATCAACATCTACCATAACTCCTGTCTTTGTAGTATCTGTAAGCTTTGACCTATCAAGAAGAACATCAAAGAGGTTAGTATCTTTAACACCCGAATCAGTTCTACCTGACTTATTAAAAGCATCTGCACCCTTATCTTCTTCACTATAGTCATTATAAAGTCTATATTGTGAAGAAGATGCAGACTTAGAATACTCTGAAAGAAGTGACATCTGTCTAGACATATAGTACTTATTCATTGTTTGTGAATATGTCTGAAGTGCACTACCATCTTCCGTTGTAGCATTTCCAATAATAATATTAGTTGTTGTTCCAGAATTATAAAGAATATTTCCAGCTGAAGTAATTAAACATCCAGCTCCAGGTTCTGTAATAGAACCGATTGCTGTACTAACTGATTCATACTGTTGTCTAAGAGCAATAATCTTTCTCTTATTTTCAGCCGCTTCCGAAGTATCAGCAGCATCTGGAGCAGTTAAATCAACTGTTGAATAAGTTGTATAATAATTTGTAGCAGAATCCGGATCAATATTTAAGTAGTAATACTGAACTGAAGTAACTTCACCGTTACTACCCTGGATTCCAGCCTTATTTCTAAAATATGATGAAACAGGATTTGAAGCAAGTAAGAATGATGAAACATCAAATCCAGCATACTTATTACTGTATCCCTCAACATCAAAGTAATAACCATTAGTACCAGAAACACTGAATTCAAGTGGACTATTCCAACTTAAATATAAATCATTTCCGTCATCATCCACATCACCAGGCTCACAAATAAACTCATCTGGGATATAGTAAGCTAACTGATTTGACTTACTTGTAAGAGATTCTGTAAATCCAATATCAGAAGCCTTTGCTTCTCCTGTAGCATACTCATTAGATGGTTTTGAAATAAATGATTTACCAGCTAAGAGAAGTCTTGTTAAATCTGAAATAGTTAAGTTATTGTTAGTACCATTTATAGAAATTGTACTACTGAATTTAGCATCATTTGTTGTAGATGCAGAATCATTAAGGTCCTTATAGTTATATCCAAAATATGAACCCTTAAGAACAGCTGTGTCATTCTTTGAATTCAAATCGAAGTCATCAGCAATATATGTCTTAGCATCAATATAGATAGTATTACCAGTCTCATGGTTTACTTTTCTTTCTGTTTTAATATTCTCAGCCCAAACAGTAGCACTAATTGAACCTTCACCTTGAATATTAAATTTAGAATTATTTCGAACAGCTAAATCACCACGAGTAATTACCTGTTTAGAATTAAGATTAAGTGTAACACCATCGCCAGTATTACCGACTAAGATACCTGAAAGACAGTCAACATTTGAACTTGCCTTACCAGTATCATCAACTCTGTTAACAGTACCAGCATAAACATTACCATTAACTGTAGCATCATCATCAACTAAAATCTGATCATCAGCAATAATTGCATATTCAACATATTCCTTGTTAACTTCAACGTTAGCATTTGGAACAGGAAGCTTTAAATCAGCAGTAATACTTGTGTAGTACTCATTAGACTCAGGAGATGCAACTCTAACATTCATTAAAGTAATAAAATACTGTCCATCTTCCTTAGTTAATTTAATGTAGTTATCCTTTGTTTCCAAATGATTAATAAAATAATTTGTTGTAAGTGAAGGATAATCACCATTAGCAGAATTATTTGGGAAATAAGCATATTTACCAAGGTAGTTCGCAATTCTGCTATCATGATAATGAAGTAGTGATGTTGGTGCAGAAGTTGTTGGTGGATCATTATCAACAGCAGCATAGAACTGATTTAGATAATCATCAACTACCGACTCTGTAATACCATCATCATAAATACCTTTTTGAATAGAACTCTTCTTCTGTTTCTCTTCACTATAAGGTTTATTGTAATCTGATGAATCTATGTTATAGTTAACAGCGTAAGTAACATTAAATCCAACCAAATTATAAATCATATATTGCAAATAATATTTAACATATAAATCATCAAGACTAGTAGACTTCTTACCAGTAACAACATCTGAATAATCTGTCAATGCCTTAGAATAAGCATATGATGCAACTTTTTCAGAATCATTCTCAAGACCAGCCTCAATAAGATCCATCATACCATCTGCATTGTAAAACTCAACCTGACTGTTTTTCTGTGTATATTTCATATTAACATTGGTTAATGTCAGCATAATAACAGTAACACCCAGGATTGTCATAAAGCTCATGGTAGCAAGAACCATAGCAAGCGATGAACCACGTTTATCTTTCAACAATCTGTTCATAGCATTTTCTCCTCTCGTTAATAATAAAATATTAATCAGTCATCATAATTCTCATTTAATACAAGTTGATTTGTTCCCTTATAAATATTCTTTGAAGGATCATCTCTATACTGAGTTTCACGAACATAAACAGATACCGAAACCATTCTACTAACATCCTCACCATCTGAGTTAAGAGCAAATCCAGACGTGAAATAACTTGTACTAATAGGGAAACCAGCTTTAGTAATAGAATTCCATGGTAAGTTTGTTTCAACATGTAAATAAGTAGTTGATGTTGGCAGTCCAGTATATGTACCAGCTGAAGCCTTCGCATAAGCTTCAATCTTATGTCTGTAAGAATCAGCATCACCAGTATATACAACAGAATCATATGTTCCAGCATTAAAAGTACCTGTGTAAACATAGTAATTGATTCCTTTACCATTTGTTGCATATAATGATTTCATTAAATCATCATCAATAACTAAGGCTGAAGAATCTCTTTCATCAATTTTAAATAGGTTTCTTCTAGCATAGAGACAGAAAACATTCAAACCTTCGTTTTCAATTCTTGATTTAAGAACAGATGTTTCACAAATAGTTTCTTCATATGAAACACCACTTAATTTTCCATCAAATAAGTAATTATAAATATTATAAGCTGAAGGATTTGACCATGATGAACCACCCTTAGTTATAACCAATGATTTTCCAAGCAAATTCGCCTTATTATTATCTAACGAATAAATTACACTCATCTTAAGGTAAACTTTATCAGCATCTGATGGATCTTCAACTATCTCAGTTCTAAATTTTCTTTTGAGCAAGTTACCCATATCATCTAATGTAAGATTATTCACCTTCTTACTATTACCAGTCAAACTAAGATTAAGTTGATCAATTGCTTCATTACATTTATCATAGAAGTAAATCTGTGCTGAAGTACTAACAGCCTTATCTTCTACTCCGATAATATCTTTTGATGAATCCATTGAAGGATTTACATACTTTTTAAAATATGTTGAGTAATCCTGAGTATAATATCCCTTACCTAATAGGTTTCCAGAAGTCGCTCCTGAACCAAGTCCATTTGCCCAATCACCATCATAATATCTACCGGTTGCATTACCAGAAGTATCTCTTAAGGCACTCTCAACAATAGGAGTAGTCTTAGCAATTACTGTATAGCTAATACCATCCTTAATTACTTCTCTGATAATCTCAGCATCAGCGTGATCTGTTGAACCTGCAGCACTTGCAATGTGCCATTCAGTATTCGTAGACTTAGCCGAATCATCATGAACATAGTCTTTAGAAGCATTCACAATCTTATCATAATCAGTAAGATCGCAATCGTATGCCTTCAATTCTTCCAAAGCATCTTGACCAACTTGAGTCGCACCCTCTTGAATCTTCGCTTTGTGGTTATAGGCTGTGGAAGTTGAAAAATAAGAAAGCAGAGGTACCGAAATAAAAGCTAAGATTGTAACTGAAACTAAAACTTCAATTAAAGTAAAACCCCGATTATTTTTCCAAAGTTTCATAGCTAACCGCCTTTCTTTGTTATTATTTATTACTAACAAAACTTTTTTACAACTAGATATATTTTATAATCTATATAAACAACTATTACGGCAATTACATTTTCTAATCAACCGTATCAGTTGATTATAGCCATTTTAATGTGAAAATCTTGAGATTTTATATTCATAATTTATAAATTGAAATCTCATACTTTCTAAAAAAAATTATTCTAAACTAAAATTAAACTTAAAATTATAAAAAAAGATTAAACTCCTATATGCCAGTATAATCCCATCAGCAAAAGCCAATGGGATATACTGTTTTTTAGTATTTAATCATATTAATTCTTATTTTCAAGAATCTAATATAATCTTATTTGAATATATTAGGTGTTCCTTCTTTAACTCCACGAATCTTAGGTTCAACATATTCCTTGCCTGTTCCAGAAAGAGTAAAGAATGAAGCTTCAATTGTAACAGAATATCTGTTACCTACATCACCAGGTGCAATATTAAAGGTATTAATTACCATTCTATTTTCATTCTCATTAATAAAATCAACAACCTGCTTAACACCATTGTAAGATGTTGTAAATGTTACATTAGCAACTGACTCATAGCCAACCATGTTAGGCTGTGCAGCAATAAGCTGTTCAGCTGTTGCATCTCCACTTAATGCTTCTTCAGTGCTTTCTGTTGTTGAAGCATCTTCAGCAACAGTTTCAGCTGGAGCTTCAGCAACTGCAAGTTGACCATCAGCACTTGGATCTGAACCATAGAAAGGTGTGTTCATTGTGTAAGACTCAGATTCAATCTTAACACTTTTAATCTCTGAATGATACATATCATAAAACTCTTTAATGATTCCTTCAGTTCTAACTTCTGAAGGGAAATCCTTTATAATTTCATTAACCTGAGCAACCTTAGCA
>JAILNN010000197.1 GCA_024691565.1 Lachnospiraceae bacterium
CTCATTGTAGGATTTATTATATGTAATGTTTCTAACATCGGAATATAAATCATTATTTAATTTTGAAATGGAATTATCTGAAGCTTCATAAATTGTACTTTTTAAATCAAGCATTCTATTTTCTACATTTTGAATAAATGAAGCATATTGTTGTTTACGCTGATCTTCCTCGACATTGGTTGTAGTTGAAGTCTCGTCAGTCACATCAATGTCGTTTATAACTTCATTTGTGACATCTGCCTTATTATAGTTATTACTATAGTTTTCATTGTGAGATTTATTATATGTAATGTTTCTAACATCGGAATATAAATCATTATTTAATTTTGAAATGGAATTATCTGAAGTATCATAAATTGTGCTTTTAAAATCAAGCATTCTATTTTCTACATCTTGAATAAATACCTCATTTTTATGGCTTTGTTTATCTTCCTCAACATTGGTTGTGGTTAAAATCTCATCAGTCACATCAATATCGTTTGTAACTTCATATGTAACATCTGCCTTGTTATAGTTATTACTATGGTTTTCATTGTAGGCCCTATTATCCTTAATATTTGTAACATCAGAATAAAAATCATTTTTTAATCTTAAGATAGAATTATCAGCAGCTTTATAGATTGTACTTCTGAAATCAAAATATGAATTATTTGCAGAACCGGTTTTATCATGTGCAAGCTGATATAAATTTTTAATCATATCAAGGAAAATAGTTGCAGTTAAAGCATTTTCTTCCTTGTTGTACAAAACATCACCATTTCGAATCTCTTCTTCATAATTATTTTCATAATTATAAATCATATTGGCGCCAGAAACAGACAACTCATTGGCTATGTGTTCTATAAACATATTAGTTGCAGTATTGCTCTGCTCTGATATACTATATTCATCTGCGCTGATTTCATTGTTTTCAGTAGTATGATTAAAATTTGAAACTATCTGATAGACCGCGCCTGTTTGTAGCCTTTCAAATATTTCATTATATAATCTGTTTTCATCTACATTAATAAAAGTGTTCTCTGTTCTTTTTGAAGAATTGTTTGTTATTTCTGTAAGAAGTTCTTTTACAGTTGTCTCATATGTATTCCCGCTCAAAACCATATTAACAACTTTTTCCTTGTCACGGTTTTCATTTATAAACTTATATACTCGGCTCATGAACTTACTGTCATCTCGAATACCAAGCTTATATAATGCATCTGTAATGAAAACTCTGTCCTGATAGGTAAGATCAACATCTGCGCTCATAACAATTCTATTCATGAGGTTATTTATAATCTCAACTTTTTCGTAATTCAAATTGTTATTGGTCTTCTGATTTATCACAGAAGATAATCCATCACTCTCAGCAATATATATCTCCGGAGGTGTATTGACTACATGAAGAAGATCTTCCTCGTCTATATGAGAGGTCATAAGATTATAGCTTGCACCAACTCTGTGACCAAAGCTCTCATAATCATTTATGTATTCAGTTCTCGCAGTAATCTCGATAGGAGCTTTCAATGTAAGCATTTTAGATAACCTTCCTCACTTAATAGTATTTATTATTATTTTTTGGATAAAGCCTGTGCCATGAGGGCTCTCCTTGTAGGAGGCCATGTAACAGGAGTTGCAAGTGGCTTATCAACAGTCGATGTCTTAATATTTGAAGACATTGGCTTAGGAAGTTCCTGATTTACCAGCTTCATATCAAATTGTTCTCCTGCAGACTGTGAATTATTAATTCTCCAGCTTGCTCTATCCTGTCCAGAAGTTGCTATATTATCTGATATTGGCTTATGAGGTGAAATATTAGTTTCATCCTTCATATCAAATAAAGGTGTTTTAATATTTTCCTTCATATCAATTATTGTCTTATCGTTGATAATATATCCTTTGTAATTAACATTTCCCATATCATTAGGCGATTGAGCCGCATGCTTTGGCTTATATATGGTACTGTATTTACCATTATCACGTCTCTTATCAGCCTTGTAATCCTGAGGTATTTTAAATTGTTCTTCCTCTGACTCTCTCTTCTGATCCTTATTAATTGTCCAATCTTCATTATCTTTACTTGAAGTTCTGATATTATCCGAGACAGGTATATGATGAGGCGACATATCGTTAGCAATCTCCATATCAAATACTTTTCCTGTAAGCTTACCATCTTTATCAGCAATCATCTTGCCATTTAACGTATATCCTTTATAATCATGTGCTCCAATATCATTCTTGGACTGTTTTGCATTTACCGGTGCAAATTGCTGATTAAACTTACCATCCGCTCTTCTTGTAGCAGCATCATAATCTTTAGGAATATTAAACGATTTAGTCTGAATTACGCCTTCGCCATCCATTATCTGCTTATTATTTATATAGTATCCACTATTGCCACTTA
>JAILNN010000218.1 GCA_024691565.1 Lachnospiraceae bacterium
TAAGTGCTGCATCGCTGCTATCTACTGAAACTGCTACTGTTCCTAACTCTTCTGCGATTGCATCAGCAATCTTCTTTGTGTTACCTGATCTCGAAAAATATCTAACTGCAAATGTCATAACTACCCCCATAGCTTCATTTAAAATATTGGCCAGTTTAAACAAATCTCCCCTGAACTTATTTTTCAGACGCTTCCATAACCTCATTCTTATACTTGTTCGCCATATCCTCCAGCACCTCATTACTAGCTGTTCTCTCAATGATTGCCTTCACGATAGAATCAATCTCCGAATTTTCGCTATAGTCCGCCTCAGCAAACATCTTAATTCGGTTGTCCTTAAGCATTTGGTACACCTTGGATTTGTCCTTGCTTTCTGGATTATAGACACCAATTGAATATCCGCCATATGAATTGACGAGCTTCATACAAGGGATGTCCGTCTCACTGTCACCAATATAAACCATGTTCCTAAAAGGAACCCTCAATTTGTCAGGCGTAAAATAATGATTCACACCATCATCGTTAACTCCTAAAACACCTTTCTCAATTCTAAACAAAAATTGTGTTTTATTTGTGTAGTTAATCGCCTGCGCAGGCCAAATCGCAACGCCTCTATTATTATATAAAAATGAGCTCGCATAAATCTTTGTAAAAACGCCGTTCTTCGCGATTTCCGTGCCCTCAATCATCTCCTTAAGGCCCGAAGAAATAATATAGTGCTCAACGATAACTCCATTACCCTCGCCATATTTATTCACACGGTCAAACCAATCCACAACGCCATTAAAAAGCTTAACCTTAGATCCATATTCCACAAGCTTATCCCTTGTAAAAATAACCTTACCTTCAGCTTCCTGCACCATCATAAACATATATGCTAGGTTCGCATCCATCTCGTTATCTTCAGCAAGAATATTCGTCTTCTTCCAAAACTCATTAACATCATATCCAACCGACTGTATATATCCCTGCGCCTGCATATTATCCGGCGACAAAGTCTTATCAAAATCATAGCAAATCGCAACAACCGGCTTATCACCCTTAACTAATCTTTCATTTGTTTCCATAACGGTCTCCTTTCGAAATTGTATGTGTAGAATCACTTTCAACATAGTACATTCATAAATTATATATATTCTTTGCGGGAAATCCCCTTATATCTCGGATTCCTCAAATAATAGAAGCCTCTGTATTTCAGCCAAGTGTACCCCAGTAAATCTAACTTCTATATCACCAATTGAAACGTAAACCGTCTCTTCTTCTCCAATTTCCGCTTCTTTAATATTTTGAATAAATTCTTTATATACATGGTCATTATTCCTTAGCAAAATATAGTCTTTGCTACAAATCAAACACAAGCTTAAGTACATCTGTTTCATACCATATTTTGGTTTCTTTCTAATATCATTCCTTTCAATATATCTTGTTGAAAATGACTTTTCACAAATTTGGCAAAAGCATTTTTTATGATTATATTCACTACCATACATAGAATTCAAATATTCTTCTTTTTCGTTTTCCACAGAATGCTGAGGAACAAATACAGTTTTAGTTTTTTCCACGTAAGGATTTTTATTATTATTAAAATCCTTTAACAGTTGATTATGTAACCTCCATATATCTACAACAGCTTTACCCGGAAATTCTTCATTATCACCATATGAATCAACATCGATAAATCCTTCCAAATTATACTTTTTGACTTGTTCATCGGTTATTATTTCATCATCAATTAATTCCCTTATAATCTCATATCCATAAGAAAAACAATTTAAAAATTCTTCAATATCTTCATCAGATACACTCTCAATATCTATATCAATATCATCATAATGAATATCTGTCAACCTCTCACAACCAAGAAATTCTGCTAAATCATAAAAATCTTTAGAAACAACAATTTCTTTTATTAATTTTCCTTGAAACACATAATCATCATTACTGATAAATTTATTCTCACGTTTAAACTCACCACTTTCGACTTCCAAAGGAATATCTGACAGAATACCTCTTAGTTCATTTTTAATTTTGCAAATATTGTTGTAATTAGTTTTATACTCATTTAACAAAAAATTCGCGATAATCTCGTTACTATTATCAGAATACAATATATAGTCAATAACTTGATTTCTATATTTTGCATCAAATATTTCTTGTGAAAGTTTATTAATTATGACATTGTTTCCTAAAATCCTCATTGCATCCTCATATTTTAAAATATTAGTATCAAGTATTAAAATATCCCCCTCCGATTTCTTTGTGTCGTGAATATAGATTTCATCACTAAAAGGTACAAATTCAACTCCTTTTTTTGTCCTTATTGGAAAAATCTCTAATTCCTTAATTTCATCATATAGGTTTTCTTTTTCAATCCTTAATTGTGTATCTATTTTAATTAAATACGAGTATAGATTATTTCTAAAACTATTGTTTATAATTAAATCACTTACACAATTTGCTATACATTCTATTTCTTCATTAATCTCACTAATCTCACAACCTAACAATTCAAGTAATCCATTATATTTTGATTTTTTATAAGTATCAATAATTTTTTGATCATAAATATCTGTAATATCATATTGTTCAGATATTTCTGCAATTATATCTGGAACTATTACACAATCATAATCCTCTGTATTTATAAATTCCTCATCGTCATTTAGAATTGGGAGAATATCAATACTACTAAGTTCTGAAACCCAATCAAAATCTTTTAAACCAAAATCATTAAAATCAAAATTATTCAAATTGTTATCCGAAAAAATTATATTATTATATGATTGATTATAAATATCATATTTTACATACTTAAATACATTAATTCTCAATTTTTCCTTTTGACTCTTCATAATTTCTAATATGCCACTATACAAATTTGTTAATACATATGCGTTCCATTTATGATACAAAACATTGTCCCTAGATGTGTTTAATTCAAAAGGTGCATCTATAATTAATGGAATATTACTTTTAACCGAAGTAGGTAAACCTACATATAACGGATAAGAATCATTTTCTTTTCCTTTAGGAATATAATAATTTATGACCTGATTGTCACTAAAAATACGTTGTTTGTTTGAACGTTCCTCTTTTGCATCTTCGTCAGTAATTTTGAATTCATGACAATACTTTTCAAACTTTAATTTTTTACCATTAATGATCATAACCCTTTCATTTTCTGTATCTTGAATACTAATCTTATTTCCATTAATGTTGATATTTTTCAGTTTTCTTAAGCAATTACATAATTCCATAAGTCGTTCTATTTTTAGAATACTTCTAACATCTTCTTTCATTTGAAAAATAAGAGTAGTTCCAAACTCATCTTCTTTTTCTAATTTAGAGCATTTATCAGGAATAGTTGGAGTATCATCTTTTAACATAAAATCAAACCCATTACTATGAATCTCTACAGATTTTGCAACTCCAAATACTGATTTAAAACCAACACCCTTTTCACCAATTGATTGATACTTTCCTTCAAGCAAAACCTTTTTTGTTGATTCTCCAATAGCAGTAATTGCCCTAACATTTTCCTTTTTGAAACCATCTTCATTATATTTCACCGTAATTATATTTTTACTAATCGTTAAAGAAAATGAAGGCTCAGTTGTCATAGAATACTCGCAATCATCTGCGTTTTGTAACAATTCATTTAAAAATCTATTTTTGTCCGTTCCAGCTTTATTGATTAAGTCAATATAATTCCCATACACTTCATTACCAAATGCATCTTTTAAGCAATTTCTTACACTTATTAATAAACTCAAGTATTCTTCATTACTTAAGGACTTATCCGCATTATTCAAATCCTCAGATGCTTGACGAATTTTTAATGTAGCAGCAAAAACTCCATTTTTATCATATTCAGAAATTAACTTTCCAAAAGATCCCATTTTAGCATTTTGGGAAAGTAAAATTCCTTTTTCACCTACTAATACAAAATCATCACTACAATTATTCATTTCATAAAATGTATATGATACACTGTTTAAAAAATCTTTAAAATTCTTGTCTATATTGGCAGATTGAACTGACTCACATATTTTCTTAGAAAAGTCTGTTTCTACTTTTGAGATTGATGACTGAAAAACAATTCCAGGTGTACATCTTTGGTTTATACACTCTTTTGAATAATCGTAAAATCCATTGTAAAGCTTTTTATTCCGACTGATAATCTCTAAGTGATTCTTTGTTAATATTAATGGACAACAGTTTTTTACTATGCTTTTATAACTAATCTCCTTTATTCCCATAAGATGATCAAGTTCTTTAATTATTTCTGAAAAATGTGTATCATCTTGCATTCCCACTTTGAATAACGAGTCAGGAACGTTTATTATAAGTTCAACACCAAAACGAGACATATTAAAAGGATAACTAGGTACAAATAATTTATCTTCGATTTTTAATAATTTATAGACTTTTTCTTGATTTGTGATTTTTTCATTTACTGCAAAAGAAACAATATTCTCACCATTTTCAAATGTACCATCAGTAGTGTAAAACACTTTTTCTGAACATATTATTTCACCTTTAAAAATATCTTTTTGAAGACAATTAATTTTTTCGTTTGTACTCTCAAAAAAACATTTATTCTTTTCTGGAATATAAGCAATAATACTCTGTTTCATTATTGTAGCAAAATGTAAAAAAACATTTTTTAAAAACACTGAAACACTTGAACATGTATATTTAAACCATTGATTTTCCTTTTGTGGATCCACAAATTCACGTGAACTATCTAATTTAAAAGGTATATGAATAGCCATAGGAATTGATAAGTGAATCTGTGTTGGCAAAAAAGAATACATAACACCTTTAAAATCTCTTAGTTCTTTCATATTCTTCATGCCATTAATAGAAATTGGAAATAAAGCAATTAGTTTATGCCTTTTTTCCTTAAAAGATACTTCATTTCCATATCTTGATAAGCATTCTTTTTCACCATATACAATAGGTAAAGTATACCTAACACATTCTATTTTATTATTATAAAATTTATCTTGACCATTAATATAGTCTTTCATTTCTACAGAAACAATAACATTATCTTCAAATTCAATTTTTCCTACTTTATTTGGTATTTTTCTTTGAACATCAAAATCAATATATTTATTATTTTTATCAACAAATAATCTAAGATGTGTAAGTTTATTTAAAAATAAAATAGGATTTTGGTTTAATACGTCATCTTTTTCCTTGTACTTGCTAATTAGTTTTCTGTATACTTCTCTTACATTCATTGCAGGCATTTTTAATGTCATCTTAGTACCAACAACCGGTGAAAAATCATCATATTTAGGTACCGGAACAGTAAAACTCTCTCTACCCAATTCAAATGAAAATTTTCCGCTTTCAATATGTACCTTATCTGCAATACCAAAGACAGATTTAAAACCAATACCTTTCTCACCAATTTCAACCTTATCAGACGTTAGATTTTTTGATTTTTCAGCAATTCCTGTTATTGCAAATACATTTTCTGGTTTAAAACCCATTTCATTATATGTCAAAATAATTTCACCTGGTTCGGCATTGTACTTAAATTGAATTTCTAACTTACAATCTTCTATATTCTCATAATCACAATCATCTACATTTTGAATAAGTTCATAAATAAAACGATGACCATTAGAATAGACACCATCTTCCCCAACTGATAGCAGGGATTTAATTGTATCTAAGAACTTTTCGCCTACTCTTTCCATATCTCTAATATTTGAAAGCCTTAATTTTTTTAATACCTCAATAAACATTCTATGATCATCAATGCTTTCCAAATCACTTGGAACTGCACTACTTAATTCATTGTAAATTGTGTCCTTTTGGTTATTACTTAAATCCCCAATATCGATATCTGCAAATTCTTTATAAATCTTTTTTATATCCATAAGCCCTCCCTACTAAACTTTATTGACACATCTACTCCATAATACTAACAATACCTTTAGCTATTAATGTAGTGTGAATATCTACTTTATTTCTATAATCTTCAATTTCCGCCACCTTACTTTTATATTTTTCTGTCATGTTTTCTAGTTCAGCTTTATGCATTCTTGTTATATTTATATCATCTACATCATTTATTTTTTTCTCAATTATCCTTTTTCTACTCAAATAATTGTTTTTTATTCCTTCTAATTTATAGTTTATAGAAAGCTCAACCGATTGTTTATGTTCCTCACGTTTCTCCTTCCATTTATTAATATGCTTTTCTTCTAATCCATTCCAGTATTCCTCTGAAACATCATTTGGTTCGCTAATAGAACCAGCAATTTGAAGAATATCAACAAGTTCTTTTTCAACTTCATCGTCATTACAAACGGTAACAATTTTAAAACGATGATTTATACCAATATAACTCCACGCATATACTGTAAAAGGATACTTACCAGGTTTAATAGCGCTAGATGTCGCCTTAATATTAATATATGAAACATTATCAGTAGCGTAATATTTTGCCGCTTGTCTAACCAAAGGATGTACTGTTGTAATAAAAAATACTCCCGAATTTTCACCTGCTGCTTCCGAATCAAATGTTATTTTATGAAAAGGTGAAGATCCCTTTAAATATGCTTCCCAATTTCTTTTTGTTGAAGATTTAATTTTTGAAAGTTTTGCAAAATCCTGTCGTAATAGTTTTCTATCACTTGCTGACAATCTTAGATTTTTAACATTTGATTCACCTACAATTCTAGTTGAATTTCCCAACCTATCTTTTAAATATCGTTCAACTAAATATTGTAAGCTTCTTGGTGTCAACCAAGGACTTTCCGCTGTTTGAATCTCTTTAGTAACCGTGAAATTAGATAAATCAAAGCCAAACAGACCTTTTTCCTCCTCTTCAAGCCTATTTAATTCTTGAACCCTTCTCACTTCATTATCAGCCATCTGCTCCAGTTTATCTCTTCTCTCATCATCAGATAGTCTATAATCTAAGACTATTTTTTCAATTTCATTACTAATCTCCCCAAGAATTGCTTCACACTCACCAATGCTACGTTCAAATACACCAATTCTCATTAGACACCGATTATAAATATCATAATCTACTGTTCCTTTTGTTATGAGATTATATATACTTACAATGTCACTCGTTTGTCCTCTACGATCGATTCGACCAATTCTCTGTTCAATTCTCATCGGATTCCATGGCAAATCATAATTAACCATAAGATTACAAAACTGATAATCTAAACCTTCTGATCCAACCTCAGTAAACATTAGAATATCAATTGCATCATCATCTTCCTTAGGTAATTTAAATCTATCATGATACTCTCTACGCTGCTCATCTTTGACACTTCCATCAATCTGCGCTATACGATAATTTGTCTTTTTAAGCTTATTTCTAATATATGATAATGTATGCCTAAATGTACTAAACAGAATTATCTTATTATTCTCTTCTTCTTGCTTTTTTTCAATAATTTCCATTAATTGATTAAACTTAGGATCTTCGTCAGGTAAATTATCAGCAATCTCAAAAAGACGTTTAGCCAATCTTTTTAAAATCATCATAGCAGATTTATCGATGTTATAATCATACTCATCCACTACTGAATCTTCCATTAATTTAGCAAATCTACATTCAACAATATCGTTTAAATGTGGAGCCAGACCATAAATACAACTAGCAGCTTGTCTTTTAATTGTACTCATCATAAATGGAATACGTTTTACATTATGAATTGTCGCTAATGCTTCAAACTCAAAACTTAATAACTCATCATATAATTTTTTTTGATCAGAAGTAAATATTGTCTCTCTTGTATATGTATGTCTTATACAGAAGTCCTGAATATCTTTTCTACGAGTTCTATTAAGCATTCCATCAAAACTGTGCAAAGACTCAATATCCGTAATTAATTGGACTCTTTCTTCTCGAGTAATGCTATCTTTTAAGAGAGTTTGTAAAGTATTTTTATACAATGGATTTTTTTCAATAACATTTTTACCCCAATTGGTTGTAATCACTTGACTCAATTTCTCATATGCCTTCTTATTCCATTTTTCATTTGCAGCTCTCACAATATGAGATGTTTCAGATATATACTTATTAGGCTGAGACATTATTTCAAAAGTATCTCTATCAAGAATTACATCTGGACGCAATACGTTTAATAATGTAAATAAGTCATCATCGCCTGTTTGCAGTGGAGTTGCAGTTAACATAACTACTGCATCTGCATGGTCACAGAAATACTTTGTGCATTTATACGCAAAAGCTTTCTCTTTTTCAAGGCTACCATTTCTAATATGATGTGCCTCGTCAATGATAACTAAATCAAAATGTGGAGCTGGATCCAAATCAATTAATCCAAATGAAGATCCTCTTTTTTTACCAGTTCCTTCATAAACTCTACTATCTAATATCGAATACGGAATTATGACTTTATTATATCTTGCTGGCCAACTTTCATCTCTATGTGTATCAGATATAATTTGACGCAATTCTCCCCCAGATAAAGGAACAAATTCCTCGTCAAACTTTTTCATTTCCTCTTCCCATTTTCTTTCAGACACCAATGGTTTAGGACAAATGACAACAACATTATCTAACTCATTTCTTGCCTCTAATTCTTTGATAATCAACCCTGCTTCTATTGTTTTACCTACACCAACACTATCAGCTATAAGAATACGTGGCTCATCAGCTTTTATCATTTTTAAAGCAGGTCTAAACTGATAAGGAACAAAATCAATCTTAGCTGAGTTTAATGAATACAAGTTTCCCACAGATGGATTATTAATCTCATATGCTGTTAAATAACTCTTAAAAGTATCTATATTAGTCCAATTATAGCTTGATTTTGTTTCCTCTAAAGCAATCTGACCATCATAAAATGTTTTTAATCCACCACCAACAAAAACCTCATATTTAATTGTATCTCCCACATTTTGAACAGAAAAAACCATTCCTCTTGTTTCGGGTTCTCCAACTAGATATACCGTATCTTTTTCCTTTATTTCAATACAATTAGTATTATTTGAACCATCAATAACTGAAATAATATTAGCATTCGTAGGAATATTTGTAATTCTTTCAGGAATGACATCATTTTTAATATTATTCAAAAACTTTTCAACATTTCCTATCTCTTCTCTAGAAGCTTCCATCTGCTCATAAAAGGTAATAATAATCTCTATATCATGAATAATATCATCCTTTTGGGGTAAAGTCCCTGCACAATGAGCCCAATTATTTCTTACCACCTGCATTTCTCTAATACATTCTCTTTCACGAGTAGGTAAATAAGAATAATTCCTCATCTCATACCAATTCTTATCCGCAACACGCAAAACTGCAGCTAAATCAAGATCAGACAGTTCTTTAATACCTTTTTTTAGAGCTACTGTTCTTTGCTGATAACTAAGTTGATCAATAACACAATCATTCCACCAATCATCGGAAACCCTACTAAGCCTTTTTTCCAACCATTTTACCAGTAAACCCGTAGCAACATGTAGGTATTCATTTATCTTGCTAACAATATATTGTTCATCCATAAATTACTACACTCCCATTATCTTTTGTAATATTTTACAAAACCATATGTAATTACTTAAGTACAATTAATCATTTCAACCCCTCAATTTCCCTAATCAATCCTTCGGTAAATTCTCTTGCCAATCTTCTCTTCAATCTACTGTGGAACATCTGGTTATAATAGTTTCTTAGACAATTATAGCATGATGTTTCTTCATCACAACAATTTTGAGATACCTTTCCTCTTGCTGCATATAATGACTTAAGAATAGCATCTTTGTTCGTAAGTCGCTTAACATGGCCCGCTCCACCAGGAACATTATCATAAATCAAAACATCATAACTTAAGGTATCCACATTGATTTCAATCAAACCTTCAATATCATTTCTATCAATATTGAGTGCCTCACTAATTCCTTCTAAAAACGCATATAAAAATGACAAGGCCATCGGATGTGCATCCTTAAATTCACCTGTTACAAGTGATGGAATAGTAATTCTAGCAACATCAGTTCTAAAACGATGTCCAAGTTTAACACCTTTTAAATCAGTGCAATTACAATCAAATTGTCTGTAGTTTTTATGATCCTTATGTCTCTCTGGTGTTTTCATTCCACCTTTGTAAATTTCACCATAACCACAAACAGGACACATATAAAAATATGATTTATTAACTACCATTAACTCATCATTAACAGTTCATTAATGTTTCTCATGTAAACTTCCCAAAATATACTTTTTAGATTCAGCACTCAATACAAAACTCAACACAAAACTACAATCATACCGAATTATGATTGTACTATACCTATATACACTGTAGATTTATTCCCTTTTCACGAAAAATCACTGGTAAAAATATAATAATATTTTACTACAGAATTGATATATACGCAAATAAAAGCGTTACTATTCGAAATAAAAAAAACATAAATTCAATAATTCTTATTATGTAAAAAAAGAATGTCTTTATAAAAAAGACATCCCTTTTTAATTACCAATTATTTATCTCCCAGTACTCCACTTAAACACACTTCCCTATATCTTCCACACCTGATATCCTTGTCTCTTCGCTGAATCATATACTGGGCGCATGTTCTTCTCCAGGATGTTGTAAAACTCCTCTTGAGTATTACCAGCTCGATATAGTTCTTGATTTGCCCAAATAGAATGAAGATTATCCCTAAAACACGCTTTATACTTTTCACGAATATTTGGATATGACTCATCATTAATAAATTCATACAAAATATATTGATTGAATGCATATTTTTTAAAGAATGGATCCCACTTAGGCAGCTTATTCTTCTTGTTATTGTTGAGTTCCTTATCAATCGGCATAAGATTCCACAACTCATCATTCATAACAAATGACCAAGGAATAAAGTGGTCAACATCATATTTTTTAGGATTAATCGAATCCTTTCCAAACACATTATAAATCTTTCGTTGCTCAAGAATTGAATCCCAAAGATCATGAACTTTCTTTAACTTGCGCATCTTTTCATCCAATGGCGCGAGCTTATAAACAAGCCCTGGAACCTCAGGATTATTATTCTGTAACCACTTAACTTTCTCATATTGAATCCAACCAAGAATACTAACAGTGTTATCCTGTATAAGACTTATCCAATCTTTATCAAAATAAACTTCCTTGTTTAATTTGGTAGATTCCCCGAGAGTGTAAGGAAGAATTGTATGTTGATTAATTTGTTTTATATAATGGACAAGCCTTTTTTGACTTCCCCAGTTAGGCTTTTCATCAAATTTATCAAAGAATCCTGCAAGAGCACGATATGGAACCATATTTGTAAGTTGTTCCTTAAACCCTTTTAATTCATCATCATACTTTTTTATGGCATTCTTAATCTCAATCTTAGAAGCGTTCGACTCAAGTCCACATAGACGCTTAAGTTCATTAACCGCTCTTTCAAGGCCATCCTTCACTTCTCCCTCAACTAATCCACTAAGATTCACATGAAATTCAACGACAGAATACCACGCATTCGAAATCATCTCATCTATCAAATCATTAAAGGTTGTCACCGTAACATCTTCAGAAATCAAATTAACAATCGCTTCCAACCAGTAGAACTTATAGCAAAAAGATGGATTCTTCATCATCAGAGAAAAAGCCTCAACATCTAAGTTATTATAATAATTACCATCAATATTCAATTGTGGTCCCGAAGCGGGAATAATAATATTGTTCATAAGCAATCATCTCCGATTAATTTATACTTTAATACAAATAACAATCTAAATTGCATTTTATTCATAAATACAACGTTCATTATACTCCATAATTTATAAAAAAATACTGAAACAAATATAAAAATGAGAAAATTTCTAAATTATCAATACAATAATAACAAATTTTCTTTAATATTCTTAAAAGAATGAGTAAACTTATAACACTTTCCCCATCTGTCACAGTAAATACAGCCAGGGTAAATCCCCGATAACATTGTTTACTCTTCGTTTTCGTCAAGCAGCCTCTTCAAATCTTCAATATTAGGCAATGCCCTCAGCAGCTCCTCTGACATATCCTTTGATGTCTTGTAGGTAGCTACTCCCATTGGTTTTGTGTAGTCCTGAATCACATAATCCACAAAAGACTTGTTCATGTCCTTACAAAGGATGATACCGATTGCGGGATTCTCATGTGGCTTGCGCTCATACCCATCCAACACGCTAAGATAACCTTGTAGCTGTCCCAGATATGATGTTTTGAACTTCCCACGCTTTAATTCCACGGCAACAAGGCAGTTTAGCTCCCGGTTGAAGAATAAAAGGTCGATGTACTGGTCTTCACCAAAAGCATCCAGATGATACTGATTTCTGATAAAGGCGAAATCCTTCCCGAATGCCAAAATGAAATTTTTGACATTATGGATTATGGCGTTCTCCACGACCTTTTCATCAATATCGGCTGTATCCCTGACATCCAGTTCTTCCACATTAATATAATCAAGCAAATATTCGTCTTTGAAAGTACCGATGGCTTTCAACACTTGTTGCGAGGCAGAAAGAGTCCGTGCAAAATTGTTCGGTAAATTTCCCTGATGATGATAATCATCCGCGGCAATACTACTTTTTAACGCCTCTACAGTAAAATGTTCATTAGCACAACGTCGGATATAAAACATCCGCT
>JAILNN010000024.1 GCA_024691565.1 Lachnospiraceae bacterium
TTTTCTAACTTAGGAATATCCTCAATATCAATTGTCTGTGTTTCAAATAATTCATTTTCAAAATTAGCCGTATAAGTCGTAACACCCATCGACTCCTCTGTAGGTTCCGTCTTCAAAACCCCAGTAGCCTTAACACACTCAATCAACTTATGATCAGAATCCCTTTTACAAACAGCACATGCTGTACACACTGAACCATCCAAAGCCCACTCATATGTTGGTTCTCCGTAATCATGTCCAGGCGCTGGAATTATAATTGAATCCTTCTCAATTTCAACTTTTCCTTCTTTATCAGCTTCAAATTCTTCACTATTAACAACCTCATCTGCACTAGCCTTTTTTACAGACTGATTTGCAGGAAAGGCTCCAAGTACAAGTGCCGTAGAAAGCATTGCAACTATAAATTTTTTAATAGTATTACTTATAATTTTTCCTTTCATTTTTAAAGTCTCCTTCAACTTTCATTTATCAATTCACAGTCCAAATATATAGACCATTCAATTTTAGCATACTATATATTTATTTACAAACGTTTTGATAAAACATAAAATATCGATTCTTCAGCTAATTTTAACTTTATTTTAACTATATCCTATGTTAAAATTTATTCATGTTTTACGATTGTTTTTCAAACAAAAAACGATTAAAGGAGGCTAAAAATGAAAAAAAACAACTTAATTAAAAATAACAATTTTAAATTAAAACGACTAACAAATTTATTACTACTTATGGTAATACTTACAGTACCTTGTTTTTTTGCTAATGCTCAAGCACAAGCACAAACAAGAACCCCTCAAGAAATTACAGATGAGGAATTTGAAGAATTTGCTAAGTTATGTAATCCAACATACATGCAATTTTATGGAGAACTGTATCAAAATAATGAATTACTGACCAAGGGAACAGATATTACATATACTCTTAAAGATGAAGAAACCCCTCAGGAAGGTTTATTTGTTACCGGAAAGAACAGTAATGTAAAAAATAATGAAATCATAATTAAAAAGAAATTTTCTTGTGGTCAAGTAAGTACAAGCGGGGGTAGTGATGGTATTTATCTGAATCTCGCAAGAATTGATGCTGTTGCTGAAAAAGGAAAAAGAGTTTTTGTTAACATCTATTTAAATGATGAAACTGAACCTCTCATTTCTAAACAGCTTCCTACACAAGATGAAGAAGGAAACTGGGACGTACATAAGCCAACGTTTATTGATATAAGTTCCAGAAAACTTAATGGTGGACATTACTTCACTATAATGATTGAAGATCAAACTACTAAAGATAAAAAAGAATCAACTACTCTCTTGAGAAGTATTAAATTCTATGAAGAAAGAGTTCCATTACTCAATATCAATATTGATGAAAACCTTGGTACTATCGAGGCAATGAATAAGAGTGTAGACCATAGTGCAATGTGCTATGGAAGTATTGACTTTGATATTCCTACTACTGTTACAGCCGGCGATGACATGAGAGATGAAAATACTCACTTCGAACTAGAATACATTCGTGGACGTGGAAATTCAACATGGAATACCACAAAGAAACCTTATAAGATAAAACTAGCAGAAAAAGCTGATTTATTCGGAATGGGTAAAAACAAGCACTGGGTTCTTCTTGCAAATTATTATGATGCAACACTTATAAAAAACAGTATGACTTATTACTTAGGTGATGCTATGGGACTTGAGTATACACCTAAACTTCAGCCTGTTGATCTCGTCATGAATGGTGAATATCTCGGCACCTATTTTCTTGCCGAACAAATTCGAATTGGTAAATCCCGTATAGAAATAAACGATTTAGAAGAAACAGAATCAGATGATGCCAATATTACAGGAGGTTATCTCCTTTCACTTGCACCTTACAAAAAAAGCACAGACTATAAATTTAAGACTGACCGCCACATGAAAATGTCTATTGCTTCACCAAATGAAATATCTAGTGATAAAGTAAGCGAAGGAACAATAGATAAGATGAGAACATATATCCAAGACTATGTTCAAGACACTGAAGATGCCTTATTTGGCGAAGACTTCAAGAATTCAGAAGGAGTTTCATATACTGAGTTCTTGGATATTGAAAGTGCTGCAAAATACTTTCTTATCCAGTCATTCTCACTTAACGTGGATGCTTATAATACTCCAAGTACATATATGTATAAAAAAGAAGACGGTAAACTCTACTGGGGCCCAATTTGGGACTTTGACTATGTCGCATGGAACTATAAAAAGTTTGACGGAAAACTTGAATATGGTACTTTTGGTAACAATAATACTTGGATGAATCGTCTTTGTCAGGACAAAGCATTCCGCGACGAAGTAGCTAGAATCTGGGGTGGTCTGGATAGTGCTGATCCAACATCCATGTGCTACCAATTAAACCTTCTTACACAGTATGATGAAACAGATACTATCTCAAGTAATTACGGCTTCATTCAATCAGCATTTTGGAATCTTTACTGTACCGCTGAAGCTAACTACGATATTCCAACATCAAGCGCTTATATCCTCGGAAGCGAAGAGGCTGTTGATTCTTTTAACACTGGTGAAATACGATATGTTGATTCGCATTTTCTTTCATACAAAGCAGAATTAAATCAGCTTATAACCTGGATTAAGCTTAGAATGGAATGGTATGATGCTAATCTTGAAAAACTACAAGAAAGCATGCCTGCAGAAACATTCTATAAACTAAACTTCTACAATGACGATGAACTTGTTGCTTCACCTTATGTAACGGAAGGTGGATACTTAGAAGAATTCCCAGAACCACCTACTAAAGAAGGATATGTCTTTGATGGTTGGTCAGGAACATTCAAATATAAGGATGAAAATGGTGAACTACAAACCAAAGAAGGTGAATTCGATATTAGTGATTGCGTATATGAGGAAACAAACCTTTATGCTACTTGGATCCCTGAGGATGAATATACCAGGACAAAGGAAATTGCAGCATTAACTGATACTATTTATGCACCAGTTAATTCACCAATAGTAATTCCTTTTGAATTATTAGATTTAGATGCAGCTGATAACAGAGTATTTATCACCTCTGATAGCGATGAAATTGTAATCACTCCATTCGGAAACATCTATACTGAAACTAATGAAGAAATAACAGCAAATATAACTGTAACAACTGCAGACGGGTTATCAAAAACATTCAAAGTTATTACAGTAAATACTCCAACACTTGCTGAAGGAATTGAGACAGCTGATACAAATATTACGTTAGAAGCTGGAAACTATAAAGTACTTAACTTCACAATATATCCTAGTGATGCAATAACAAAACGCTTAAAAGTCCTTAATATAGATCCAGATGTTGCATACATAACTCCAGCAGGTGTCGTTCATGCAGTAAGCTCAGGAACAACAACTCTCTATGTTGCATACGATGGTGTAGATGATTTTATCCCTATTAATGTCACTGTAGTAGGTGACGGAGACACACCAACAGAATCAGCTTCACCTACAACTACTGATTCACCTTCAACATTAACTCCAGAGCCAAGTGGAAATATTCCAACTCCAGCAGAGTCAGGAATTCCTGCTCCATCAGGCACAAACACCACAGTTGTAGTTGCAGCAACTGCATCAGCAGCAACAAACACAGCAACCACCAAATCATCAGTAACTGTTGTAAGAAAGGGAGCAACCTTCAACGAAGGAAACCTTTGTTACAAGGTAACACAGGAAGGTCTTCCATCTGGAGATATTGTAACAGGTGGAACTGTATCTGTAGTAGGTTATTTAACAATCAATGGAAAATCCATTACAAAAGTAAACATACCAGAAACCGTTACAATCCTAAACAACACCTTTACTGTAACAAAGGTAAACAAAAACACATTCAAAAATTGCAAATTCCTAAAGAATGTTACACTTGGTAAGAATATAAAGAAGGTCGATAAACAAGCCTTTGCAGGATGTAAAAAACTCAGCAAAGTAACCTTCAAATCAAGTAAATGTAAATTCGGAAAGAAAGCCTTCAAGGGTATTAAAAAGAATGCAAAATTCTATGTTCCAAAGAAGAATTTAAAGGCATACAAAAAAGCCCTAAAGAAGGTGGGAATCAAGGCAAAGAATGTAAAAGGAAAATAGAGGTTTTCTTACAAAAAAGGAATTAAAAGACGATTATAAATCTAGTCTCCTTTTAATAGAAATGGAGGAGCTAGGAAGAGTCAAAAAATGGGTACCCCTTCAAAAATATGAGGGGGTACCCTTTATGTTGAATCTCAGCCAAGATTCCATTAGAATTTTCTGCTTCGTCTCAGCCTTCTTCACATCTGCAGACCTATCAACCGAAAAATCTGTTTCTTGGAACTTCTCAGAATCTGGAAGTACAACCTTATAATCATCAGTGAAATCCATTGAAATCTCAGCATCCTTAACCTTAATTTCAAAGACATGACCACCCTTAGACCTGTCATCAGAAACAAAATGGAAATGCCATCCAACATTGTTTAACTGAGACATAAAGCTAGGACAATAGATTCCAACCATCGTACCTTCAATATCCTTATAATCAAACTCCTTCTGATCCTTCTCAAGAGCCTCATTAATCGTTCCATAAGGCTTCTCCTGCTTAAGCTCACTTCTCACATGCATCTCAGAAAAGCTTCCATCAATGCGAACAACATAAAAATAATTAGCACCCAATTCATGTACACTATCATTCAAAATATCCTGCAATTCTTCATAACTTCCAACATCTGAAATTTCCTGTGTACTATCCGCCTCAAAGAAGCTCGTATTACCAAAAGGAATGGTCTCAGAATCATCAACTTCCTCAACACTTCCATCTCCAGCAGCCCTGAAAATCTTGCCATCTAACATAACAAGTTCACCATTTAAACCATCGAATGTACCAATTCCAGTATCGCCCATCGTCTTATATTCAGCAGCGCTAACGCTACCATCAAAATCTCCCTCAGTAAGTCCCTGCAAAAGTGAAACCTGAAACATCGTATCCTTATTTCCACTCTCAGCCTCGCTACCGCTGGCTTTTCCAGAATCCTCACTAGAAGAGGAATCGCTAGAACTACTCTCACTCGAACTAGCCTCACTCGAACCCTTATTAATATCAACAGAAACACCTTTACAGCCTGAAATTACGCTCACCATCAATGTCGCTACCATTAAAAAAGCCATTTTCTTTCTCATACTAAACCTCCTTCATCCATATTTTGTAGGCTTTCTCTCTTCCTAATTACAGCCGCTCTCTCGATAATCTTTTCCTTCCACTCATCATCTTCCGCTTCCAACTGGTAAACATTGTAACCAAACTGTCCACCCATTGTGCAAACAATCGCCTCATCATCAATATGCAAAGAAATATGATACCTACTCGGCAATTTCTGAGGAAGTGTATCCTTATGTCCGCGCTGAACCTCCTTCAGATGTCTCGTACCATTAACAATTCCATCAAACTTCACATGATAACACCTAAAAAGCGATTTAATATATCTCTCAGTTCGAAATGAAGATGTATAGATCCAAACCTCATATCCAAGTTCCTGCAATTTATTAATAAGCTCCGGAGTTCCTAGACGAAGCCGCTCCTTAAAAATCTTATTCAAAGGAAACATAAGCTCCGGTTCCGTCTTATGAGTCTTAGGCGAAACAAAAAGGACTTCATCTAAATCGAAGGAAACTCGCATTTTCCATTCCATATTCATCAAAGTCATCTCCTTTTACATGACCTAATAATTTCAAAATCAATTTTTGGCAAAGCCCGATGATTCAAAATCAATTTTTGGCAAAGCCCGATGATTCAAAATCAATTTTTGGCAAAGCCCGATGATTCTATATCAATTTCTTAGGCGAAATCTAAAAACTCTAGCTCAGCCCCTTAATAACATTCATTACTTCCTGTGACCAACTCTCAGGATTTCCTGACAACTCATAATCTTCAAATTCCTTAGAATCCCTAAATGACCTAACAAGCGAATTATTATCAACATGAATAGTCTCAACATATTTCGCCTTAAAGAGCTGTTCAGTCTTCTTCTTTTCTTCATCTTTATCCTTAACTTTACGCGCTGTACCTGTAATAACACCATCTAGCTTAACATAATATTTTTTAAAGTAAGCACGAATATAATCATATGAATAATACTTTGACGAATAAACCCAAACATCATATCCCTGCTTACCAAGGTAATGAAGTAAAGCCGGAATTCCAAGCCTAATTCTCTCCTTATACATCCTATTGTATGGAAAATGAAGTACCTTCTCCATTGGAGCGTTCTTATCATCAACAAACACAACCTCATCCAAATCAAGAGTAACCCTCTTATCATGCTTAGATGCACGAATCATATTCTCGATATCTTTTTCCTGTGTAAGTTTAACAATTGTAACTGGCATCTTATTAAAACCAACTCGCATTCCAGCAGCCCAGCGGTGATGCCCATTAAGAATCATATAGCCATTAGGACGAACCTTTTGCACCATAAGAGGCTCATCATAAAGATTAGGTCTCATCGTTCCATACTGACGAAATGTTCTCTCATAATTCGAAATAATCCCAAAATTTGGTCCAATCGAAGGAAAACAAAACTCATCGTCAGGATTAGGATGAAGCTTTGTATACCTAACATTTTTAATAAGCATTCGTTCCAATATACTAGCCTCTTTCGGAACCATCACACCCTCATATTTCTTAACTTCACCAGCCAAAAATTCAGCAAATTGTGTATCCGAATTATACATAAATTCACCATATGTTCGCCATGAAAACTTTAACTATAAAGCAAGCCACCTATAGAGCAACCCAC
>JAILNN010000025.1 GCA_024691565.1 Lachnospiraceae bacterium
AGAATACTAATTAAGTTGATAATTACATTGATAGTAGATTGTTAATTAGGAAAACTATTTACAATGATTTAGTCATTTAACCTTGTTAACTGGAGGGAACTTTTATGGGTAGAAGGCTGAATATTGGGTTGTTTATTGATGACCAGGATATCGAATTTACCAATAGTGCATGTAGAGGTGCTGAATTTGGAGCAATTGAATTAGATGCGAATCTTTTTATCTTCCCTGGAAGATATTTGGATTCGGTTAATAATAAAGAAAACGAAAAAGAGTATGAGTATCAGTATAATTCTGTTTTTAATTTTATTAATGTAAATAGTATTGATATTCTTTATGTATTAATGGGTTCAATTGGATGCCGCACAGATAAGCATCTTCAGAAGGAATTCTTGAATGGATTACCTAATATTCCTATTGTTACCTTGTTTACAAAATTATCCGGTTTTCAGTCTGTGACCTTTGATAATACATCTGGATTTAAAGAGGAGATTAAGCATCTTATCCATGATCATAATGTTAAAAAGATGGGCTTTGTTAGTGGTCCGTTTACAAATAGCGATGCAATGGAGAGATATGAAGCTTTTGTGAGTATCGTTGAAGAAGAAGGAATTCAGATTGGTGAAAAAAGCATTGTTTATGGGGATTTTACAGATAATAGTGAAAAACAGGTTAAGGAGCTTTTAGATAATAATCCTGATTTAGAGGCTATTGTTTTTGCAAATGACAATATGGCACTTGGTTCATATGATGAGTTGAAGAGAAGAGGTTTAATACCAGGGCAGAATATTAGAATTGTTGGATATGATGATGTTAGCAAGGCTTCGTTTGTTATTCCTTCGCTAACAACTGTTGAGGCTAGTTCTGAAGAATTGACATATAATGCGGTTCTAAATGCTGAAACTTTTTTGGAGACGGGAAAGTTTTCTCAGTTGAAAATTGATACACATTTTATAAAGAGAGAGAGCTGTGGCTGCGGCTTATATGATGTCGAAGCTTTGAAGAGTCGTCTAAAAATGGATGATGAAATCATTGATGATACACTTAAAAATAAGGATGAAATAGTTTTACATATAAGGAAGTATATTTTTGGTATTGAAATTGGTGGAAATGAATATGAAAAAGAGCAATTTTATAAGGTGTTTGGGTATTTTGTAGATTTGCTCGAATATTTAAAAAAGGGAGATATCACTCTTGAAAAGTATCATAGCTTTGTTGATGATAGTAGGATTATTGATAGAATGTATAAGCTTTTGAATACAAAGCTTCTTTATAATGTTAAAAACGATAAGATTTTTAATGTATTTTTGTTGTTTCAAAAGCTATATGAGAAATATGTTGAGGATTATAAAGTTAAATATGAAATTTCAAGTTTATTCTCAAAGATTTATATATTGATTTCGTCTGGTAGTTTGGATGAATTTGAGGTGAAGACTAATAATATTGCTAAGATTTCGCAGTTGGTTAACATGAAAATTGGTGATATGTTCCTTACTACGATTGAGGATAGGATTCCATATGATGATATTTTGGATCAATTAGATAGAATTGGTTTTGGAAATACATACCTTTATACCTTTAATGGAGTAATGAAAAATAAAAAGGGTTCAAATACGAAGATGCCGAGAGACCTTTATTTAAAGGCATTTTCAAATAGAGGATATACTCAGATTCCTGAGAAGGGAAGGGAAAAAATTTCTGCCGACAATATTTTAAATAATGATTTTATTCCGACGGATAGAAGGATGACTATGATTTTGAGTCCGCTATTTGTAGGAGAGGATCTTTTCGGATTTTTACTTAATGAGATTACGAGTAAGGATTTGGGAAATGTTGCGCCTGTTACGTATCAGTTAGCAGCGACCCTGAAGTCATTTATTATGATTGAAAACCAGAATAATATTAAGCAAAAATTGGAGGAAATGCTTGAGAGATTTAAGGAGGATAATTCTAAATTAAACGAGATTTCTTACACAGATGTGCTTACGAATGTTTACAACCGTCGAGGATTTTTAGTGAATTCGCAAAAGGCAGTAAATGATCCAGAAAATGCAGGTAAAAATGCGATTATTGCCTATGCGGATATGGATAATCTGAAGATGATTAATGATGTTTATGGTCATGATGAGGGTGATTTCGCTTTGAAAGAAACAGCGGAAATTTTAAAGGATGCCTTTAGAAGTTCTGATGTTATTGGGCGTTTTGGCGGTGACGAATTTGTTGTGTTTGCAATGGTTGGCGTAGATAATTATGAAGAGAGAATCAAGGAAAGAATTGATATTATCACGAAGAAGCATAATGATATTGTTAAAAAACCGTATTATATTGAGATGAGTACAGGCGTTTGTGAGTTTGTGATTAATGTTAATTTGGATATTTATGAGATTCTTGATAAGGCAGATGAGAAGCTGTATGAGGAGAAACGTGAGAAAAAGAAGAAGAGAGGTTCATATAGATGAACGTTGACAAAAGTGGGTTTTTTTGTTATTATCTATGAGTTGTTTAAAAGCGGATGTGATGGAATTGGCAGACATGCAAGATTTAGGTTCTTGTGCGAAAGCGTGCAGGTTCGACTCCTGTCATCCGCAGCGAAGAAAAAGAGTCTGTGGGCAAATGCCCACAGGCTCTTTTTCTTCGCTGCGGATGACAAACCATAGGTCGGAGCGTAGCTTATATATATAAAGGGGTTGACCGTTTTTTGTTTAGAATGTAAAATTGTAAGAAGTATTATGAAATTGTGGGATTGAATACTTTTTTAGATTTTGAAAGGGATTTAAACTATTATGGATGCTTCGAGAATTATCCAGATGACGGTTGAGGGATGGGGAGTTCTTTTCTGTTTTATTGCTATTATTGTTGCGTGGCAGACTAGGGAAATTGATAAGAAAAGGGCTAGATACCTCATTAGATTTATTTTTAATGATGCAGCGCTTTTGGTTATGGATATACTTGCGTTGGGATTTAGGGGAGATGAGTCGACATTAGGTTATTATATGGTTAGAATTGCCAATTTTGGAGTTTTCTTCTCTGGTTATCTCTTTTTGATTACGGGCGTTACCTATATTTCGTATGTAGTTGAAACTAGGATTGAAGTTGATATTAGTGCTTGGAAACGCATTGAATATGTTATTTCTTGTATTGGTATAGTTGCTTTGGTTATTAACATTTTCGTTCCTTATTTATATGCTTTTGATGTTCATAATAGGTATTATAGACTTGCATGGAATTGGATTCTTGCTTTGACTCAGGTTATGGTTGTAGTCCTTTTGTTGGCGATTTTATTGAATTTCTTTAAAGAATTAAGAAAACTTGAGAAATATGCACTTCTCTCTGCACTTACATTGCCATTTCTTTCTTTGATTTTCCAGGTTAACCATTATGGTATTTCATTTACAAATATTACCACAACGGTTTCAATTATATTTATATTTTTGGCACATATGCTGGATTATTCAAATTCTATGCGTGAAAGAGATAGAGAACGTGAGCAGTGGGTTATGAATGAAAAAATTCGCCTGCTTTATAATCAGATTAAGCCACATTTTATTTATAATTCTTTGACTAGTATTTATTATGGACTTGATACCGATTTGGAAGCTTCGAAGGATATTCTTAAAAACTTGACTGGATATCTTAGGGGTAGTTTGGATGTTTTGGATGAGACAGAGAGTATTCCAATTAAGGATGAGCTTAAGACTGTTAAGTGTTATTTGACAGTTGAGAGATATAGATTTGATAATCGTATTAAGTTTGAACTTGATGTTAAGGATAAGGATTTTTTGGTACCTGCATTTTCAATTCAAACATTAGTTGAGAATGCTATTCGTCATGGAATTAGAAAGAATGATCCGCCGGAGGGTACAGTTAAGCTTTCTACCAGATTGGAAGGTAATGATCATATTGTTGAGATTACGGATAATGGTAGAGGTTTTGATGTGGAACATATTTATAATGATGATGGAAAACATATTGGTATGAGAAATACCAAAAAGCGTATAGAGATTATGTGTAATGGTGAGATGGAGATTGAATCTGAAATCGGAAAAGGTACTACAATTCGATTGACTATTCCTGATGCACCAGTTGAATAATAGGTAAATTATGGTTGTTTTGTTTTTTTTAAGAGGAGTGATGCTTATGGAGATTTTAGTTGTTGATGATGAAAAAATGTTAAGACAAGGTCTTGCTACAGAGATTAAGAAAGTGCTTCCTGACGCAGAAATTAAGATGGCTGAGAATGGAAATCAGGCTATTGAGATTTTCAAGAATAGCGATATTATGCTGGTTTTTCTTGATATTGAGATGCCTGGTATTTCTGGACTTGAGACTGCGAAGAAATTGAAGGAGATTCAACCGGATGTTAATATCATTATGACTACCGCTTATTCTCAATATGCAGTTGAAGCATATAAACTTCATGTTGGTGGCTATTTGCTTAAGCCTGTTGACGAGGATGATATTAGGGAAGAACTTGATAATTTGAAGCATCCTTTGACTTTGGCAGAAGATGATAATAAGCTTAAAATCACTTGTTTTGGTGAATTTAATGCTACATTTAGAGGCGAGCCACTTAAATATAAGAGAAAGAAATCTAAGGAACTTTTGGCATATTTGATTGCAAAAAATGGAGCTACTGCGACTAGAGCTGAGCTTTGTGATATTCTATGGGAGGGCGAGAGCGTTACTCGTAGTAATCAGTCATATTTAGGTGCGTTGATTATTGATTTGAAGAATGCCCTTAAGAGTGTAGGCATGGAAAGCGCATTTTGTCATAGTAGAAATGAGTACTATTTAAATAAAGAAAAAGTGAATTGTGACTACTATGAATTCCTTAACGGAAATCCGATTGCAATTAAGAACTATCGTGGAGAGTTCATGCTTCAGTATAGCTGGGGTGAAGAATATATTTGGGATTTGGAATCTGTTGTTGGTGGAGACGATTTTTAATTGAGGTTTAGAGTTTGTTGTTGGAGATGATTTTTAATTGGGATTTAGAGATAAAAGCATAGGGAAGGCACGAAAATGGAGTGGTCCTATGCTTTTGGGGTGACAAGATGAAATATTTGTGAGTGGATTTAGAGATAAAAGCATAGGGAAGGCCAGAAAGTGGAGTAGTCCTATGCTTTTTTGGAAAAATTTAAGTTGAGAAAAGTAAGATATGGCCAGTAAAAGCATAGGGAAGGCACGAAAGTGGAGTGGTCCTATGCTTTTTTGGAAAAATCTAAGCTGAGAAAAGCAAGATATGGCTAGTGAAAGCATAGGGATGACTCGAAAGTGGATTGGTCCTATGCTTTTGGGGTGACAAGATGAAATATTTGTGAGTGGATTTAGAGATAAAAGCATAGGGAAGGCCAGAAAATGGAGTGGTCCTATGCTTTTATTGAAAAATCTAAGTTGAGAAAAGTAAGATATGGCCAGTGAAAGCATAGGGAAGGGCAGAAAGTGGAGTGGTCCTATGCTTTTGGGGTGACAAGATGAAATATTTGTAAGTGGATTTAGAGATAAAAGCATAGGGATGGCCAGAAAGTGGAGTGGTCCTATGCTTTTTTGGAAAAATCTAAGCTGAGAAAAGCAAGATATGGCCAGTGAAAGCATAGGGAAGGCACGAAAGTGGAGTGGTCCTATGCTTTTGGGGTGATAAGATGAAATATTTGTGAGTGGATTTAGAGATAAAAGCATAGGGAAGGCACGAAAGTGGAGGGGTCCTATGCTTTTTACTAATTTGAAAAATGATAAGCCAAAATTAATTTAAATAAAAGGGCTCGAGTCACTGTGTATAGTGACTCGAGCCCTTTATTATTTATGTTTAACATAATGTTTATCTAGAATTTTGTATATGGTTGTATCGTTATATCGTTATATCATCATACCATCAATGTCTCCTAAAAAGTATTACGGCGATTAGTCCGAGGAGGAGAGTTATTACTGATGCTATTAACCATATCCATACCTGTGAGTCTACATCTGATAGTGAAGTTAATGTTGATGTTGTGGTATCGGATGTGATTTCTGATGAGTCGTTTGATACAGAGTCACCACTTGCGGCATTCATTGCACCGCCTGGACCGCCCATTTGAGCATCTGGTGAGAAGCTTCCGTCTGGCGCTTGTCCTTCTGGCATTGCACTACCGTCTGGTGAGAAACTACCAGCTGGCATTTGACCATTTGGTGCACCCATATTATCTTGCTGGCTATCTGTTTGTGAATCATCAGATGTGTCGGTTGATGTGCTTCCTGAATTTGATGCGTCATCAGTTGTTTTGGAATTGTCGGTCTTGTCGGTCGATGTATTTTCGGTGCTATCTTTTGAATCATCAGAAGAAGTATTTTCTGAAGTGTTTGCTACGTTTGCAAAATCTTCTTTCTTCATGGATGATTCATCTGTTGAGCCATTGTTTCCAAAGTTTGGTTTTTGGCCCATGCCGCCGAAGCCACCGAAACCGCCACCACCCATTCCACCAGAGGTTTCCCCGGCTTCTGTTGATACAGATTCTAGAGTGATTTTTGCTTTTTCATCACCCATCTTTAATGTATAGGTTTCGTTTAATTCCATTTCAGGACAGCTTACACAGGCTGCAGTGTATGAAAGTGGGACTTCCCATGAAAGAAGTTCGTCTCCGTCTGAGTTTTTGAGTTTTAATTTTTTGCCGCCTGTAATAGTTTCTGAAGTTCCATATAGGAAGGAACACTGCTCTGAGGTCTCGCTGAATTTTTCTGCCATAGCGCTTCCACCGCAGGCTATTATTGTTCCACCACTGATTTCACATGTTCCACCAGTTTCGCTTGAATAGTCGAGTGCAGAGTTTGATCCACCAGTTCCGTTGAGACTGATTCTTATATCGCCTCCGGTAATGATGATGTCGCCGTTTGAATCGAGTCCATCTGCATCATTTCCGTTTTCGTTAATTATTGTAATTGTTCCACCGTTTATTTTAATGCTTGAATCTACGGTGTCAGAGTCTTCTGACGACGTTTCAGAGCTTGTTGAGTCTGCGTTCTCTGAGCTTGATGAGTCAGAATTCATTTTGTCATCGGATGGCATGTTTTCATCTGATGAAGTATCTGAGCTTGATGAGTCTTCGCTTGAAGCGTCTGCTTCTGATGATTCTCCTGGGGCGCCGTCCATTGATGGTGGCTCACCTTGGTTTTCGGTATCTGTTTTAGCGTCGCTTAAATCATCAGTTTTAGCGTCGCTTGAATCATCTGTTTTAGCGTCGCCTGTAACGGCAGTTCCTGATGTAGCATCACCAAAATTACCCATTGGGCCGCCTGAGTTCCCAAAGCCTCCAAACATCGTGGAGCCGGAGGTTTCTCCGTTTGCATTGAAACCATCGTCGGTTGGATAGAGGGTTATTTCGCCGTCGTTTACAACGATATTTACTGCTTCAATTCCTTCGTAGCAGCTATTCATGGTTATTTTTCCATCGTTCATTGTGAACAAGGTATCTGAATGAATTCCATCGTCTGCTGCAGTTATGACTAGTTCTCCGCCGTCAATTGTTACATCTGAGGTTGCGTTGATTGCGTCATCAGATGAGTTTATATCAACGGTTCCTGATAACATATAGAAGTAGCCGTCGGTTTTCTTAATTTTAAAGCCATCATCACCTGCGGTTGCTGATACAGTTGCTTCGGTGATTCGAAGGCTGTCATTTGCATTGATTGCATCTGCTGCGGCTTCAATTGTAAGGTCACAACCGGCGATTACCATATCATCATTTGCTTCGATTCCATGTTTATAGGCACCATTAATAGAGAGTTTGCCTGTTCCGTTGATAGTTAAATCATCGCGCGCGAAACATGCAGCACTAATGCCGTCGGCGATTGCAGTGGATGAAAATTCAGATCCACATGTCATTATATTTGTTGTGTCTTCCTTTAGATTTAGGAAAACCTTATCTGCTTGTTCAACCTGGAAACAAGCACCATCATCACAATTGATTTCGGCATTGTTTAGAATAACCCAAATCTTGGATGAATTATATGCATTTACAATAACTGAGCCGTTGTCGAGAGTTCCTGTGATTTCATAGTAGCCGCCATTTGAAATTACGACACTATTTTCATAGATATAGGCACCGGTTCCGTCGATTTCGATATCGTCCCCATCTAGTTTTATGGAGGTTAGATTTGACGAATCGGGAGAATATTTTAAATCATTGGCTGTAAAATATTCAGTTCCCTGATAGCTTTCTGCGTCTTGGTCCACAACAGCAGTTAGGCCTAAATCTTTACCGTTTATGAAAAGAACTGTAATAACAAGGGCTAAGATAGTTATTATTATGCAAATCCTATCTATATATTTATGCGTTGACAAATTTAACGCACCTCCGTTCGTATTTAGCCCATGTAATCGCCGTTATAGCTAACAATAACGGCACTTTTTACGCCTTTAACGTCTGAAATCTTATTGATAAAATCAGTATCATCATTCTTTAAACGAATCTCATAGTTGAGTTCGATTGATCCTTTGGTTGCAGTCTTACTTTTTATTATGCATTTCTTTGAGTTATCTTTTAGGATTTTAAGTGCTGCATCCTCGGCTGCCTTATCTTCGCATGAAATCACTGCAATATATGGATTTGACATATCTTTTTTGTTTGCGAAAACAAGGATTACAATTCCGATTATTACGCTACCGATTACTGCGAGAGGAATTAGTCCTGCTGCAAGTACGATACCAGCTGCGATTGACCAGAAAAGGAAGGCAATGTCGAGCGGCTCTTTGATTGCTGTACGGAAACGTACAATAGAAAGGGCGCCGACCATACCTAATGAAAGAACTACGTTACTTGTTACTGCTAGGATTACAAGAGTTGTAATCATTGTTAAAGCAACGAGTGTTACGCCAAAGCTTGAGGAATACATTACACCTGCGTATGTTTTTTTGTAAATAAAGAAAATGAATACACCAACTGCGAAGGCAAGGACAAGTGCCAATGCCATATCGAAAAGTGTGATGCTGGTTACATTTTCCAAGAATGAAGATTTGAAAATGTCATTAAATGTCATATGTTTTCTCCTTATTAAATTTTTATATTTAGATATGATAGTAATTAATCATATATAAATTCAGAGTGTTAAAATTGATTTTGCAAATCATAAACTTATAAAACATCAAAATTGATTTTGCATAGTTGGCTCGTAATTACCCATAAATTCTGCATTGTGCATATTTTGAATATGCTGATACGCGAACACCAGGAGTTTGGACACAATCCTTGATTATTGATGGGAGGAATTCATCCCATTTTACTTCCATGATTATTTCTTGTTCACCAGCTGGGATTGTTACGCAGTCTGGGTTTAGGAAATCTGTACATGAAAGGCCGGTCTTTAGATTGTAGTCGAAAGTGACTCTTACATTTCCTGGTTTGAAAATATATGGTTCGCGAATATAGTCGACTATGGTTTTTGGTCGAAGTCCGTCTGCGGTCATTTTTATATAGAGTTCTCTTATTAAAGAATGTTCGGAAGTGCTCATCCACTCTATGTCATTATCAACAATTTTTTGTGCTTCTTCTGCTGTAAGTGGTGCTGAATATTTTGTTCCAAGACCGTTTAGTTTACTCTTTTTTTCGAGGTGTATTAGAGAAGTGTCTAAGTTGTAGTAGCGTATTCTGAATTTTTCTCGCCTATTTACACCATCAATTTTTTGACGGAGAGCTTTGTCTTTTATATCGTCGAAATAAAGGCTTCTTATTAAGTATTTTCCGTCGATTGCGTGTGGATCTGGAGTGGCAACAGCTTTGAGTCTAGCAGCGATTGAAAGCTTATCAGATTTAGAAATTATGTGCTTCCACTCATGTCGATATTTTTTATCCATTTTGTATCACCTCTTTAAACGTTACTGAAGTTTCATAGCTCTATTTTGAAGTAAAACTGGTCTTTCGTCAAGAATTATTTCTCTATAAAAATTGGTCTTTCGTCAAGAATTATTTCTTTGTTTAAATTGTTTTTTTTAGAATAATTTTTTTGTTACACTTTTGTTATATTTGTTATGTTAACATACGCTTGCAAGGTAAGAAAAAGAGAATTGACACGAAGAAAAGAGAGTTAAAAGAGAGTTGAGACGACTAAAAACCGTTATACTAGTTAGAATTGAACAGGATAAGTTATTAGAATTTGGTTAGATAGAATTTGGTTAGAAAAAGGAGAACAACAATATGAAAAATATGAGATTAGATGACACAAAAGTAGCTAAAAGAATTATAGATGAAACAAGTACAAATACTGCAAGTTTAAATGTGAGATATATTACGGCGATTGCATTAATTTCGTTCTTTGCTTTATTGCTTGCACTTCCTTATATCATGGATACAAATAAGTCTATGACAGCAGTTGCTGGGGCACAGAATACAAGTATTCATAGAACTGAACCTGAAAAAAGGGAAGTGATTGCTGCTAATGAGGAAGAGGAAGTAGATGGTATTGTAACAACAGTTAATACAACAGAGAAAGTTACTAAAGAGGAATCAACACATCTTTTTAGTTCTTCATGGGTGCTTTGTAGCGGTGCTATCGGAATGATAATTGGAATGATTATTGGAATGCTTTCTATGAAGGTTAGAAAGAAGAATAATGAGTAATAAATAGAATAGAAATTAATAATGAAAATGAAATAAAAATAATCCTAAATTCCTTATAAAAATGGTATTGAATAAAAAAGAAGAATGTTACATTTACCGTCTTGGCTGATCGTGTAAATGTAACATTTTTTTTGTGGATATTGTTATTGTTATGGGGTATAATTAGAATATGTGTGGGCTGTGATTTTGGCCTATCGAAAAATAATTAAGAAAGGGGAGTAAAATGTATCAATGTCCAAATTGTGGTGGTGAATTAGTTTTTGATCCATCTTCACAACAAGTCAGTTGTAAGAGTTGTAGTGGCAAGTTCAATCCGAATGAAGTCCTTAAGGATCAGGATTCGGAAACTGATGAGTATTTAGATGTCACTATTTACAAGTGTCCTCAGTGTGGTGGAGAAATCACAACTACTGATAATACGGTTGCTGACTTTTGTAGCTTTTGTGGAGCGGCAACAATTCTTTCAGGAAGACTCGACAAGACTAAAAGACCTAATTACATCATTCCATTTAAGAAGACAAAAGAAGATTGTAAAAACGCATATACGAAGTTTACTTCTAAGGCTATTTTTACACCATCTGAATATAAAGATGCTAAGTATATTGATAGTTTTAGAGGAATTTATATGCCATATTGGTCGTATAATGTTACTCAAAGAGGACCAGCGAGAGTAAAGGGTGAAAAGTCATATAGAAGGGGAGATTATATTTACACCGATCATTATGATATTTATGGTGATGAAAACTCATACTATAACGGCCTTTCATTTGATGCATCATCTTCATTTAATGATAATATTAGTGAGAAGATTGCACCTTTTGATGCTAAAGACCTTGTGAAATTTACACCTTCATATTTACTTGGTTTTTATGCAGATACTGCAGATGTACCTGCAGATGTTTATTCAGATTCGGCGGCTGATTTTGCTGCGGAGGAGTCTCTTAAGTTTATTAAAAAACAAAATGAAGTTAGAAAATATGAGGTTAAAACTACTGCGGAGAAGGCGAAAAGTGCTTTAAATACGAAGGTTGAGGGAGCGCAGCCTACGATGTTCCCTGTGTGGTTTATGTCATATAGAAAGAATAATCGTGTGTCTTATGCTACGGTTAATGGGCAGACTGGTAAGGTTTGTGCAGATATGCCAGTTTCCTTAATTAAGTATTTGATTGGTTCGCTTTTACTGGCGATTCCACTTTTCTTGCTTATGAATAGTTTTCTTGTGCTTTTGCCAAAAACTATTCTTACGGTTGTAATGATTTCAGCGCTGATTACGATTATTATGTATAACTATGAGCTTGCGCAGATTATTGCGAAGGACAAAGGTGAAGGAGATCTGGGATTCCTATATATGCGGCAAAAAAATAAAAAGAATAGCAATGCTAATAATAGTAATGTTAACGACGCGAATGCTTCTAAAGCGAATGCTTCTAAAAAAGATGAAAAACCCAAAAAGAAAAAGAAAGAAAATAACTTCTTAATTTTAATTGGTGTTATAGCTATTGTCTTCTTTGTTATGTTCTTGGGATACGGATTTGTGTTAGTCCTAAAAGATTTTTTTGGCGACGCTACATATTCAATTCTTTTCTTCATACTAGCTTCTGTTGGGCTTATTGTCCACGTTAATAGCACGAAAAAGTTGAAGGAAATCGCTATCAAGGCATCGATTCCAGGTTCGATTTTTTCATGTCTTTCATTGGTTATTGGATTTGTTATTTGTGTAGTTAATCCAGCTTCTGACTTGTATTATTATGGAGCGGTAATCGTTTCTTTGTTCTCAATGTTCTTTACATTGATGAGCATGATTAAGTACTACAACATACTTGCGAGCCGTAAATTACCTCAGTTCGATTTATATGAAGGAGGTGATGACCGTGCATAATAAAAAATCATTTTTTGAGATTTGCCTTGGTTTGGGTTCTAAACTTAAGAACAAAGGATTTGCGCGGTTTATGGTAATCGCCTTCGTGTTGCTCCTAAGTTTAGCTTTGGTAGCTCCTAATTCTGCTGAGGCAAAAAAGAAGAAAAAGAAAAACAAGGCCGATACGACTGTAACAGATGAATCATCGGCAGAAGTAGGTAGCGAGACTGCGAACACCACTGATAATGGTGATCCTAATTTCCTTGGTAATTCACTTATTTACACTAATGATAATACAGGATATTCTATATATATCGAAGATGCTGCAGCCTTGCTTGATGAAAATGAAACCACAGATTTGGTGGAAGATATGAAGCCAATCACTGAATATGGTGGAGTAGCATTCGTTACAAATGCGGCAGGTAATTCGGTTGGTGATGCGGCTAGTTATGCAGCGAGTAAATATAGTGATTTTTTTGGTAGAGAAAGTGGAACGCTGTTTTTAATTGATATGGATAATAGAAAGATTCAGATTCATTCAAACGGCGATATCTATTCAACAATTACAAGTAGTTATGCAAATATAATCACTGATAATATTTATACTTATGCTACGAAGGAAGAGTACTATATGTGTGCATCTATGGCTTTTTCTCAGGAATATGACCTTTTGCAGGGAAGAGAAATTAGACAGCCAATGAAGTATATTTGTAATGCTTTTCTTGCAATTTTGTGTGCGATGTTTATTAACTATCTTTTAGTTAAGAGAATTTCCGCAGCGAAGGCACCTACTAACGAAGAATTACTTAGAAATATTTATTCACAGCAGCAATTTAACAATATTAATGTAGTATTTACAAATCAGACAAAGACATATAGTCCACAAGAATCCTCTAGCGGCGGCGGTGGCGGCGGCGGAGGAGGCGGTGGAGGAGGCGGTGGCGGTGGCCACTCCTTCTAAAATCTTTATGTGAGTCGGAACTCATATTTAGATAACGCTATTTCGTAAACGAGTTAAAGTTTTAAAGGTTTCTCGTAGGTAATACGGGAAACCTTTTATTACGTAGATTGTGTTATGTTAGAATTATGTTGTTCTTAGAATTATATTTTTGTTAGGATTGATATTTGGTTAAGTTTTTAAGTTCAAATTGGAGAAATATTATGAAAAAAAAGTTTGAAATTTTAGCATTTTTTTGTCTTGTTTTAGTTTTAAGTTTCGGAATTTGTGGATGTAATTATTCACAAACTAGTAAGGGTAAAAAAATATTAGAAGATTATTATGAAAATAAGGGAAAAGATATATATATAAGTCAGGCATATACGGATGTTCACAGAGTTTCTCAAACAGAAAGAGCTAAGACAGAGTTTGTTAAAGGTGAATTTGTCTTTAAAGATAACGAAGAAGAGACACATAAATTTGTTGTGAATACTGAGAATGGAAGGATTTATACATCTGAAAATTTTGAGGATTTTAATCGTGCTTTGGAGAAAAAACTTGCCGAAAGTTTAGGCGTTGACAGTGAGAAAATTAGGTGTAAAAGTAGCGTCATTTTCCAAGGAGAAATTGATCTGGATGAAGTTGAGGCGGCTGAAAGTGTGTCATCGGAGGACCTCGGTGATGCAGAAGGCGATGAATCTAGCGAGCTTGACGATGCAGAAAGTGAAGATTCTAGCGAATTAGGTGATGCAGACAGTGAAGAATCTAGTGATTTAGACGATGCGGATAGTGAGGATTCTGAGGCTAGTTCGGAAGAATATGAATTTGGAGAACCTGAAGTGAGCCTTGATGGTGTTTTACCGATTGAGATTAATGATTCAAATATGGAAAAAATGGTTAATTATGCTTTGAAAAACAGTAGCACATTTATTGTTAATCTGGCTTTTGATGGTGATATTTCAGAATTGAATCTAGATTTAGATAGTGGCTATGAGACTGGAATGATTGTCGAGATTCCTGGATTTGAAAGTATTACAACGTATTTATATTTAGTACCTAAAGGCGAAGAATTACCCCCCACGCTGAGTTACAGTGATTTAGATTGGTATGAAGAACTAAGCAATAACGATAATGAGTCTTGAGGGTTTGGATAAAAATCAGGAGCAAAGTAATAACGAGTTTTGAGTGCTTGAACAAAACTCGGAAAACAAGGAAATAAAGGGAAACACAGATATGGCTAATAATAAATTTTTAAATAAAAAAGATTTGGCTAAAAATAAAGAGAAAAATGTTGAAAAAACCAGCGATGAGAGGCTCTACTGGAGGGCGGGCAATATGCTTTATCCGTTGCCGGTTGTGATGGTTAGTGCGGTTCGTGGGGATGAAAAGCCTAATATTATTACGGTTGCATGGGCTGGTACGGTTTGTTCTGATCCGGCTTATGTTTCGATTTCCGTTAGAAAAGAACGTTTTTCGTATGACATTATTAAAGAATCGAAAGAGTTTGTTATTAATTTGGTGACAAAGGAGCTTGTTCGTGCGACAGATTTTTGCGGAGTTCGTTCTGGAAGAGATGTAGATAAATTTAAGGAAATGCATCTTACTGCGATTGAGAGTAAATATGTGAAGGCGCCTTCTATCAAGGAAAGTCCAGTTAATATTGAGTGTAAGGTTGAAAAGATTATTCCTCTTGGTACCCATGATATGTTTATTGCTAAGGTTTTGGGTGTTACAGTCGATGGTAAGAGGATGGATGAAAAGGGAAGGTTTGAACTTAATAAGTCGGGCCTCGTGACCTATTCACATGGAGAATATTTTGAGCTTGGTAAGAAGCTTGGAAAATTTGGATTTTCGGTGAGCAAAAAGAAACCGAATCGAAAGAAGCAAAAGGGAAGCAAAAAATAAGTAAACAAGATGTAGTGGCAAATCATTAAAAAAGTATAAAATTTAAACTATATATATAACCTTTTTACGTTGAACTAATTTTCGATGGAAAAAGGTTATTTTTTTCCTAATTTAACACGTATTTGTCACAGAAAAGTCACTATTAAATTGTTGAAAAAATAGAAAAAGTGTGCTATTATTTCTTATAATAATGCATGGGAAGTGAGTTTATAAAATTTTTATAAACTCCATTTACAAATAGGGATTTGAATAAAGCGGATTGAATGGTGCCAAAAGTGCGTATTTTGGCGTAATTGTCGACCCTTTTAAGTATCAACTTTGTTGATGAGGGTTATGGAGGATAATATTATGGGCAGAGGTAATATTTTTAAAAAGGCTTGTAATATGAAAAATAGATATGTTTTTGATAGTACAAATAATTTAGAACACGATTGCAGGCCTATGGCTAAAAAAGAATATAATTTTAAAGGCGGATTCACCCTTGTTGAATTGTTAGTTATTATCGCCGTAATGACTATTGTTTTGGGTGTTTCGGTTGTTGGCGCCTTGGGTTGGATTGCGCATTCTAAGCAGAAGGAAAATGAGGAGGCTGCTAGAGTTATCTTTATGGCTGCTCAGTCTAAGCTTGCCAATTCAATGAGTAGAGGTACATACGAGGATCTAGAAGCTGAGCTTAATAAGTATTCAACGGATATTTCGAATGCAAACAAGGAAACATTAGGTCTTCCGACTGAAAAAGATAATGAAGGCGTAGAGCATAACTACGTCTATCTTAAGGTGGACAAAGGTGACTATTTGTCTTCTTCTCAGACTGCGTCTGAAAAGTTTTTGTTCAATCTTATTTCGTCTTATGTTTTTGATAGTTCGATTCTTGATGGTTCTTTTGTAGTTGAATTTGATATTACTGCAGGAACCGTTCATTCAGTATTTTACAGCAGATCAATTAAAGAATTTAAATATGCGACAGATAGCAATGGAATCTCAGTTTCCTTTGGTAATTATTATATTGATGCAGAGGGAAGAACTGAGGCTAAGCTTGAAGATAAGGCGATTGGTTACTACAGTGCTAATCAGGTGAACTCAGCTAAGCTTTCATCTACAAACCTTAGATTAACTACTCTTTCACTTAATAACGATGAGACACTTAATTTGAGATTTGGTAGTAACTCAGTTAATCAGGATTTGGATACAAGCTTTGACATCACTTTCTATCAAAAGAAAGATGGAGATGTTGGTCAGGTTATGGATAGTGATCATGAGCTTTTCACAACAACTGTAACCTATGGTGTTTTCGATGATGAAACAATGACAACATCTAATGGCAAGGTTATTGCTTTCTCAGATTTGCCAATTAGGTTGAGTGGTTCTGATTCAACGCTTACAACAATGCCATTCCTCATTTCATATAACGGCTCTACATTTGAGCTTGTTTTGGATGCAAAGATGACAGCTGAAAAGATGGCGCTTCTTATCAAAGATAGCGAGGATGGAATTAATTCAAAAGAAGGCTTAAGTGTTACAAGACTTGCTGAACTTAAAAAAATGAACGCATTAAATGCAGCCTTCAGTAACCCTATTGATATTTTTGCTACAGTTCAGATTGATGTTAATACTGCATTTGCAGATCAGGAATATTCAGTTGGTGCAAGCGTTACATCTTCAACTGAGAATACAATGTTTGCAACCACAATTTCATCAGATACTGATGATGCTGATGGTAGCAGTTCAAGCTATGATGTATATAAGATTGCTAAGAACAGACATTTATCAAATGTTCGTTTTATGGAGAAATTAAAGGATAATTCTAGTGAAAAGAATAAATATGTTTTAATCACAAATCTTAATTGGAATTCAAATATTATTTATGACATTAATTCATATGTTCCAGTGAATGCGACAGAGGCTGTCTTCCCTACAATTAAGTCTCTTTCTAAGGGAAGCATTCTTGATGGTGGCGGATTTATGATTCAGAATTTACGCCTTGGATATGGCTCAAATGTAGATTATGGTTCATATGATTCTACTGGAAATAAGAATGGAAGCACATATACAAATAAGGCTACTTCTGTAGGTTTGGTTGGTGAGAACGATGGTGTTATCAGAAACTTCTACTTTAACAAATCTATGGTTTCTATTACAGATGGTGAGACGGGCGTTCCGGTTTCTCCTTACCTTAAGAGCATTGGTTTAGTTGCTGGTAAGAATACAGGTAATATCAATAACCTTTATTTCTACTCAACCTGTGGAGTTAATGCATTCATTGATTATCAAACAGCAACTGATGTTACAAGAACTGATGGTGCTGGAATTGGTATGGTTGCTGGAACGATGGCTCTTGATGCAGATGAGGGAAGTTCTTCAAACACTACTGAAAAGATTTATAAGATTCTTATCAAAGGAACTGTTAATGGTGAAATTGTAAATGCTGAAACAAGTTCAGCTGGATTTACAGAGACAAGCATTACCGGTGAAAATGATAATGATTATAAGTATGCTGGTATTGGAAGCATTTGTGGCTACTTAGCTGTTAATAGTGCGGATGCATTTATTGGACACGAAAAGACTGATAATGATGGTAAGTTAAACAATGTTATGAAGAGTGGTCTTTCTACTCTTGCTAAGAAAGCTATTATTAATCAGGCTGATGTTGAAGGAAATATGTTTACTGGTGGTTTGGTTGGTAACCTTAACACAACAGTTGATGTAACAACTAATGACTATCAGTTAATGAATATTCATAACGAAGGTTTCATCAGTGCTCAAACAAATCCAAGCGCTGAATTAATTGAAGAATTTGAAAAAGAAGATGCTCACTTTACTACCTTGGACGGTTTCTTTACAGGTGGTGTGGTTGGCTATGCTTATAATTCAACACTTACAAATTGTACCTACACAATGAAGAATTCATCAAAGATTGCAGCTTATTCAAATAGTAGTACAGCACATAGTCAGCTTATTGCTGATGCAAAGGGATTCTTTGTTGGAGGAATTATTGGATATAGTGATACAAGTAATGTTCAGGGTTGTAGGACAATGGCTGGCGGATATTTAGTTGGCTATGATTATGTCGGTGGTATCACAGGTGGTATGAAGAGTGATGATGTTGAAGCGGCAACAAGTACCGATAGTCACTACGTTCTTATTTCTGGAAACACTTCAAATAAGGCTTATGTAATTGGTCATAGTTTTGTTGGTGGTATTTCTGGATCTAACCGTGCAGGAAGTAAGATTGTTGATTGTAGTAATGACGGAGCGGTTGCTGGATATGGAATTGATATCGGTGGTATCGTTGGAAAGAACGTTGGAACTGATGAAAAAGAGGCTTTGATTAGTAACTGTACATCAACTCTTTATGATTATGGTAGTGAAGTATTTTCCTTGGTTAAGGATGTTTGGCAGTTCTTTGGTTCAAACGTTGGTGGCCAGGTTGGATTTAATAAAAATGGTACAGTTGAATATTCTGGAGATTTAATTTCAGATGATGAAACAACAGTTTCTTCTGTATCTGTTGGAAAGAATAATGTCGGTGGCTTCATTGGTTACAATGCTGAAAATGGTAATCTTGATATGGGAGATGCTTCTGGTTACGTTAGTGGTCGAGTTTATGGTACTGGCGATTGTGTCGGTGGTTTCATTGGACTAAATGCAGAGCCAACAATTCTTAAGAAGAAGATTACAGTTTCTACTAACAACATCGAAGGAAGATATATTGTTGGTGGTATTATTGGTGCAAACATTATTAAGCCATCAGAAAATGTTGTCTTTAAATTAAAATATGATAACCCAATTTCTAAGGTAACTGGAACAAGCGTTGTTGGTGGAACAATTGGTTATAACATGCTTGTTACAAATACTGTTTCTGATAAGATTTCTTCCTACGATACAGAGGTAGATGATTTTTATCAGACTTTCATCACAATTGACAGTTCTTCAAAGGTAATTAGTGATGCAAATGTTTTAACTGCTAATACCAATTATTTGATGTCAATTACTGGAGATGGAAGTGGCACAGTATTTAATAATGCTGAAGTTTCAGCTACAACATACGGCGGTGGAATCATTGGTGTTAATAACGAAGATACAATGATGCGTATCTACAATGTTATTAACGAGGGTGATATTTCTGAAATTGGTTCTACTTCTGATAAAATCAAGTTATCAGAATTTGCTGGCGATGCTGTAGACAGAACTTATGTAACAGGAATTATCGGTGGTATCGTCGGATTTAATAATACAAATACAGTTATCGATAGATGTAAGAATAAAGGCTCACTTGAATTTAAGTATGCTGGATATGGATCAATCGTTGGAATGAATGAAGGATATATTCTTAATTGTGAGCTTGCTTCTAACATTGGTAAGAACAACGTAAATATCCTTGGTGGTATCGTTGGAATTAACTATGATGGTGGCAAGAAAACAGCGGTTGATTTCACAGACTTTGGATTTAGTGAGTATCAGTATTACCCTGGTACAGTTGAGGATTGTATCAAAAACGAAGGAACTTCACTAACTGGTGGAGGAATCGTTGGTGGTATCGTTGGTTTGAATATTCAAACAGAGGGCGATGATTATAATGGTGGTATTGTTGTTAAATGTGATAGCTACGGTGAAATCAATGGTAAGACTGATGTTGGTGGATTTGTTGGAGTCAACATGGGTTCACTAAAACTCAGGTCACAGTCCTTAACCACAAAGGAACTTACCGTTAAGGGTAAATCAAATGTTGGTGGCTTTATTGGTAGAAATACTTGTGGAGCTACTAGTGCAACTGAAGAAACAGAAGTTGGATATATTTCATATGTAAAAAAGGCTTGTTCTTACGGAGAAGGAATGACAATTACTGTTAAGGCAACAACAGCTTACGCTGGCGGTATTGTTGGATACCTTGAATATGGTGCAATTGAGGGAACAAGTAATTATTATATTGAGAATCACGCAAGTGTTGAGGCAGTTAAGTATGCCGGTGGAATTATTGGAAGAATTAAGACAGATTATGATGATGATATTAATAATTCTGATAAGGCTACAATTTCTTATGTAGAGAACTACGGTGATGTTACTTCTACTGAAGGATATGCTGGTGGTATTTTACCAGTTAATGATATCGTTCTTAAGAAGTGTACTGATAAAGGAAATGTTAAAAGTTCAGGAACATTTGCTGGTGGTATTACAGCGGTTAATAATAGTCAGATTATTGGTTGTGAGGTTTCTGCTAATGGAGAAACTGGAATTACAATTTCTTCGAATGAGGGAATTGGAGGAGCAATTGTTGCTGAGAATGCCACAGGTAAAATTGTTCGTGGATGTATCGTTGGTGATGTAGATTCAAGCGATGCTGGAGATGTTACAGTTTCAGGTAAGAAGCTTGCTTGCATTGGTCTTGCAATTGGCACGAACAGTGGTGAAATTAGAAATATTAAGATTTATCCGAATGTAAAAGTTAGAACAAATAAGTCTAATGTCGTTCTTGGTGGTGTTGTTGGAAGAAACACAGCAGACGGTTATATTAACTATGAAGATGGTGAAATTATCACAGATTCTAGTAAGGCAATTGTCAGTGATGCAACCTTAAGTGAAAAGACATGTTTGAAGGTTGAGTCTACAGACAGCAGTCTTAATAATGTTAAATACTTAGGTGGTATTGTTGGTGAGAACCTTGGTCATGTTGCGTTGGCTGGTTTCTCTGGACAGATTGGAAGTAGTAGCTTTACTGCAACACCTTATGTAGGAACAGCATTTGGTGGAATCGCTGGAATTAATAAATCTGGCGGTGTGATTACAAAGTGCTATATTTCTGGCGCAGATATGCAAATCAAAGGAATGTTTGCAGCTAACAATTCACAGTCATCGGCTGAAAAGCTAGAAAGTTCAGCCTTCATCGGAGGTATTGCTGGACTTAATGCCAAGGGTGGACAGATTTTGAATTCTTATATTGATGAGAATGAGAAGACAAATTCTGGAAGTGCTACAAAGATTTACATTACAAACGGAATGGCCGGTGGTATTTCTGGTGCTAATGCCGGAACAATCAAGAGATGTGGTTATTCTGATGATATGGCAATGGTTGATGATGTTGTTAAGCTTCTTTACACAGAGAATACACGTGATTTAACAACGCTTAAGAAGAACTTTGGTCGTACAGACGCAAAGGGATATAGCAAGTATTATGATATTGATGATAATGATAAACCAGATAATTTAGCAGGAACAATTACTACAATTAAGTTGAGTACTGGTAAAGGATATATTGGTGGTATTACTGGATATAATGCGCAGACCGGTGTTATTGAGGAAAGTGCATCTGGTAAGTGGATGGTTTACTGTACCGGTGTTCAGGATGAAAACTCATATGTAGGTGGCGTTATTGGTATCAATGAGACAGACAAAGATCTGCTTTGTAATATTAATAATGCATTTGTTTGTAGAAAACAGACATCTTCAATTACAAGGATGTATGCCGGTGGAATCATGGCACTTCAGAGTAATAGAACAAGTTCTGACTGGACAGTTGATTCTTGTATCAACTGTGGTGTTGTTAAAGAGTATTTAACACATAATGTTGCCGGAATTGCAGCAAGATGGATTAACAATGGTGGAACCTTTGAGAGATGTATGAATTTTGGAGCTCTCTATACTAATAGGCAAGCTGGTAGCCAGGGAACTGCAGCTGGTATCGTTGGATTTGTAAATGCGCTTACATCTGGACAGACAATTAACATTTTATCATGTCAGAATCATGGTGCAGTTAATATTCCTGTTGGTTCTGGTATCGACCCTACTAAGTCTTTAAGTGGCCAAACACCAAAAGCATATACATGTGCAAACGACGTATCTGGTATTGTTGCAGAGTTAAATGCTCCAAATGCCACAGAAATCTTGAAGATTAATATTGTTGATTGTGTTAATGGTAAGGATGCCATTGTTATTGGATATTCACAGGGCGATGGTATGGTTTCTTGGATTGGTGGAGATACTGGAGTTAAAACAGATACTGTAATCTGTAACATAAATCGTTGTAGAAATTATTCAGATGATATTAGAAGTTTCAACAATTCAAACACAAAAGCATTTAGCAGAAATCGTACAGCAGGTATATTCGGATGTGCGCAATCGCCATCTACATTTACTAATTACAAGGGATATATATCTATTAGAAACTGTTTTAACATAAATAATACAGAACAGAGCTATAGTAATTATAATAATTTCTGTAATGGTAGAATAATTGGATCTAATAAAGTAAATGCAGTAACAACTGATGTAAAAATGTTTAAGAACTGTGGAAACAATTACTACATGGATTATTATAGTTTCTATTATAAGAGTTCAACAACATTAAGCGTTGGTGAGGCAGAATGTTCAAATAGAATAGCTAAAGATGATGTAGATCAAGAGACTTGTACTTATGTATTTGATACAGAAGAAAGTAGAGTAGGTTATCCGACAAGAATTTATGCTGTTAAGGATACTGATGAGAGTGACAGCAGCAAGATTTATAAGGCTGTTTTAGATTACGATTCATACAACCTTGCAGAGTTTAGTTCAAATAATGCATGGTATGATACAAGTTCTAAAACAATTAAATCTAAGCTAGCTAGTGGATTATTTAATACTTCAGTAACTACTACAAATGTTGCATCTATGCAGTTTGAATTTGAGGAATTAGATGGAAATTCTAAGGCTAGTGCTAAGGATATTGAGGATGAAGATATTCAGGAATTCTTCGCAAATGTAGTAGATGCTGAGTCTCTATCACCTGTAACAAGTCTTACCTTAGCTAAGAGTGAAGGTAAGTACAAACTTAGTTGGACAGATCCAAACACTGCTACTGAGTATTACAGTGTTCAGGCTGAGGCGTATAAGGTAGCAAAAGGAGCTACATTTAATGTCGATAACCTTGGTTCTTATACAAAGGTTGAAAATAGCGATGTTGACCTTGTTTCATATCAGACAGATATTGAATTTACATTGCCTGATGAAGTAGAAATTGATGCGGGTTACGATTATTATGTTGTTGCAAGAGTTAAACCACAAAATTCAAATGTTGCAATAAGTGCTTCAGTTAGATGGAGTGATTATGCTTATGTTTCAGCACAAAACATCATGACAAAACCTGATTTGGAAGTAATAAGATATAAGGACAAGTGGTACTTACATCTTAAGAATGCTGATGAATTCCCATCAGATACTGATTGGGTTGTTACGGCCAAGACAATTGATGGTTACATTAAGAATGTTCAGATTAAAAAGAGTAATAGTAATACATCACCTCTTCCATATTGTGTAGCATTATCTCATAGCAATCAGGTTGACTCTGTTTTAAGAGCAACTGCTAAAGATAATTCAACAAATACAACCTATATGGAATCAGAACTCTTTAGTTCAAATGTATTTATTCCAACAGGATATATTCCTGCAAGCAATTATAATATTTATGTCTTGGGCGCAAATGGTGATGGAAGTATTGTTCCTAGTGGTAAGTCATCTGAGGACTTTAGTTTCGAGATTCAGTTAAAGACTCATGATAGCTTTGCTTATCAGCCAGAATTTAGAGTTGAGCTTTATGGTACTGATAACAATAAAGATAGTGAGACTTATGGAAAGGTTGTTACCTTTGCATCTCAGTTGATTGCTTTAAATAATACTAACTACACAACAGTAACTTTTGATAGTACAAATCTTCCTACGCCGGATGAACTTGAGAACTATTCAGATATACATTTTGTTGCATACTATGCATCGACTGGACTTGGACCTGTTTACAATTACTATGAAGTACCTGAAAGTCTTGAGGCATCTGTAAAGAGTAATGCTACTGGTTATACAAGAAAAGAGGGTTATATTTATGATAAGTTTACAGAGTCATATATTTATGCAAACCCTGTAAATTCATCATATCGAGCAAGCCAATATAAGAATAATAATTACTTTGAAGGAGCATATTCAATTGACTTCCTTGATAAGCCAGTGCTCAATGATGAAGGTACTTATTCAATTAATGATGATGATAAGATGACATATACCTTTAAGTGGGATGAAGATAATAGAACATCCGACACTTATGAGATTAAGGCATATGGATTAGTACTTGCAGATGATACCGACCCTGATTCGGACGTTGTTACAGAGGTTAAAGAGGACTTAAGTGATTACTACACAAATACCGACAGATATGTTACTGTAGCAACTAATGATTGGGATTATGATGCCATTAGACTTGAAGTTTATGGACAGGGTGGAACAGTTACAAATAATGTTTATTATCTAGGTAGAATGGATAAAGAGAACTACATAATTCCTCGCAGATTACCTAAGCTTGAAGCGCCACATGCGAGTCTTGTTGACCAGGATGGTATCGTTTATGATATTAGTTGGAGCGGTGACGTGGACGAAGAATACACTGTAGGATATAATGTGGTAGTTCTTAAAGATGGAGAAAGAACAATAGTTGGAACTACAGATGATATCACAGCTACTAAGTTGAGAGTTGATCTTGAACAGTTCAGTGGTGAGGATGTTAAGATTTATGTTGTTGCCTTGGCTGATCCTGAAGCTAATGGTAATAAGGTTTACAATTCACCTGCAGGAACAACAACTAGTCTTAGTGTAATTAGCAGACTAGATAGGCCGGATGTTAAGTTCAGTTGGAATGAAGAGTTGACAGAAGGCGATTATGTTTCTGAAGAAGATTTCGCAAGCGAGAGTAGTAAGCTCTTCGCAAATGTAACTGGAGATTCTAAGCTTAATGGTTCATACCTCTTCTATGGTATCCTTTATGAGACAGAGGAGGAAGCTCAGGCAGATCTTAATACATTGAATCAGTTACTTTCAGGAGGTCTTTCTGGAAATGAGCTTAATTCTTCGATTATGACAACTGTTGAAGACTTAGTTACAGCGGCAAGACTTTACTCATTCGGATTTGATAGTAGAAGAATTGGTGAAGACGAAGGAAGCACAAGTTCACCATTTGCATATTCACTTTCACTTGAGAAGTTTGGAAACTCTGAAGAAGAGTGGTCACTTGAATATGCAGGTCGTTACCTCCTTCCATTCCTTAGAGCAACTGGTAATACATCAGTAAGTTCAGCATATGGTTGGAATTCAAATGAGATTTTGAGACTTCCAGTTGTTAAGTTTGATGCACCAAATATTACTAAGACAGTTACCGAGCGAGAAATGACTGGTAATGTTTACGATATTGCGAAGTATATTAATCCTAAACAGGAAATTACTTCTACATTAGAATTTGAGACATATAGCTGGAGTAGAACAGATAAATGTCCAGATAGCTTTGATTTCGTACTTAACCTTAATACTAATAAGTTAGATTCAGAGGGAAGTGTAGCTACTTGGGCTGATAAGGTTGGACTTTCAATCTTTACTGAAGAAGTTGAAGAAGAGGTTGATGGCGAGACTGTTACTAATGAATACTTCGCAGCTGATATCACTAAGATTGATGGTGATGAGAAGACACATTATACTAGAAAGCAGATTATTGCAAAGGCAGAAGCTGCAATAGAATCAGGAGTTGAATCTAGAGTAACAAGCGAAGGCGCGGTAATGATTTACTACGATGCAATCGACGATGATGGAAATCCTGATTATGATAACTACTACACAATCGAAGAAACAGATGGATATAAGGCATACGGAGTAAATGGTGACATCTTCTTCGTTGAAAAACTTATTGGTGACGATGCCGTTAAGTTAAATATTCCTGGATATACAAATTACATTTCAGGAACAGTTAACTACGATGGTTCAAACTATACTCATTACCTCTTCAGTAAGGCATTAACTGTGACTTACGAAGAAAATGAGGATGAATATAACTACAGTATAGTTGTTCCTAAGCCTTCAGGAAGCTTTACATTTGAAGTTATTAATGAATTAGGAAATACATACGAATGTACAGCAACCTACTTAGGTGATTACATTACTGAGGGAACAATTATCACAAGTGCTGAAGAAGATTCAGAGCAGTATATTACTTCTGATGAAATTAAGATTGAGAACGATACGGTTGTGAAGTAAGAACTTAAAATATTTTTTAAAACTAAAATGAAAGGAGGTGGGGAAGATGAAAACAAAAAAGATTAGTTTACCAGGAAAATCTGGGATTAAGGGAATGCTTAAGGATAAGAGCGGAACGTCAATAATTGTCGTGACCATTGTAATGGCGATTGTTGCCTTTGTTTGTCTTTCCCTCCTCCTTGTTTCTTATCAGATGGTATCGTCAGCAAATGATGATGCGCTGAATGATAGGTATTACAGGCAGGCTGAGTCACTTTCAAATGTTATTAAGTTGAGACTTACGTCTGGTAAAAATCCTGAAAAGAATACGATAGAGGAATTTATCTATGAATTTATGTCAGATAATGTAAATTACCCTGTTACAGCAGATATTGCTAGTAATGTTGAATTTACAGCTGATGAACCAGAAGGAGATACGGCAGATGGATATCTTGGAATGTCTGTTAGATTGAAAAAGGAGCTTGCTTCTGGAACAGAAGATGAAGAGAATGCTTCTAGTAACAATGGATGGTCTGAAAGAAAAGAATACCATTGTACCATTAAGGTTAGTGCCCTTGTTGATGATGAAAAGGTTAGTACTGTCACACAGAGGCATTTGTTCTACTTAGCTGATTCATCATATAAATACTATTCAATGGACGATGAGGGTAACAAGACATATTATGAATTAGATGCTACAGATAATGAGTATATTATTGTGAATGGTAAAGACGTGAAGATTGCTTCACTACAAAATAGTAAAGGTTCATATAATGATGGAAGCACTGATTTTATTATTTACAGAGAGCTAGATTCTAATAATACAAGTTATAAGTTTGAATTTATTGGATATTATTAATTATTTAAAATGGTTTTAGGTGTTGAAAAGTTAGGACATAGGAACCTAATATGAAGTAGCTGAAATTTCACCGGGAAGGAGGATTTCATCATGAATAAAGAAAGTAATTTTAAGACTAATGAAAAACTAAATATTGCGACTCGAGTTGGAGCTTTCTTTAAGAAGGTTTTATCTGATTTTCGTGGTGATACGATGATTGAAATCCTTGTTGCATTTACAATGCTTACGATTTGTCTAGGATCTCTTTCTGGTGTTCTTAAAGTTGCATCTGAGATGGTTAAGATGTCTACTGATTCGGATGTTGCTCAGGCTCAATATGATGAAGAATCTGCAAGAATTTTTTCTCAAGATGGTGCCTATGATTTAGATGCTGATGGAACGGTATCCTATAACTTTAATAACATTTTTTCTATGAATGTTAACACTAGCCAAGTTGAAGTTGATGGAAAGACTTTGGATGTATTTAGTACTAAGGGTGAGTCTGAATCAAGCTATATTAAATCGCTTAGAGTCGAGTATAACACTGTAATTCCAATGGAGAATAACTCTGGAAACAGTACATATACAATAGATAAAGCCTTCTTAACGGCATATCTTATTAAGGTTGATAACAATGTTCAAAGTAAGGTCGATTTAACTGCTGATGAGAAGAGAAGTCTTGAAATTGGTGTTGGAACAGAGGGTGAACAGATTGGAATCAGTGTCGAAAACAACGATACGGGAGATTTTATCCTTACTTACCCTGTCGATGTTGCAGAACAGACATATACATTTACTGCGAAATATATATATAATGCAAATGTATATAAGACCAGCTTTACATTAACCTTTGGTGAGGTTACAGGAAATGTTTCAAAGACAGTTACACTTATGGCTGATATCACAGATGAAAGGTCATATCTTGGATATGGAATAAGCGATGATTACAGTACATCAAAGCAGGTTACAGTTTCATTTGAGAAGGATGCATATAGTAATGAAATTACCACAGATTGGGATGAACTTATCGGAGAAAATGGTGATTATAACCTATTTATAAACATTGGTTATGAATTCAAGGGATGGAAATTAGTCGATGAAAATGGTACAGCACTAAAAGACTCTAACAATGAGGATATCGTTATTTATGATTCTGATAACGATAATATATTAGAGCTTATGGAGACATATATCTTTGAGACTGCAAAGAATGTTGAAGAGTTCTACTTTATGGCTAATGTTCTTGATATTAGTGAAGGTGCAATGTTATCAACTCAGCTTCAGAACATATTGCAAGGAAAAGCATATAGTGTAACCGGTATTGAGAAAATTCATAATGATTTTAGTCATAATGAAAAACATATAGAAAGATATACTGGAAGTTATACAGAAGCAGAGCTTAAGCAAGATGGTTTTGTTCGAGTTGATATTAATTATCAAGATAATAACACGAGTAAAAAAGCAAATTTAAAGAATTCCGATGGTGTGCTATTAAGTAGTATTTATACTACTCCAATTTGGATGAAGTATACTCCTAATGATTCGACAATATGGTGGTATAGTAAGGCCGATAAGATTTATTTGCCACCAATAAGTATGAGTGGTTCTACCTATAATGGATGGGGAATTTTCTCTGAACATGGAAACTTAATAGATGTAAATGGATTGGCTGATTGGGACGTTTCATATATGCCGGATTTAAAATATGTATTTATAAGATGTTATGCGCTTAGTGATGTCTCTGGTATTAGTGATTGGAATACTGCTAGTGCCACAGCTTTTAATAGTGCATTTACTGCATGCTCTTCCCTTACTGATGTTACACTAAATTGGAATACTTCAAACATTGAAACAATTAATTCTGCATTTGAAAATTGTCCAGCTTTAGAGTATGCTGAACTAAATTGGAATTTAAGGACTCTTAAAAGTTTTAATAAAATATTTAACCAATGTTCTAATTTATTAGCGGCTACGAATAATAATAAGTATGAACCAAATAATGCTGGAATTTTAAATGTTAATAAGAGCATTATTAATGAAGCATTTTCTGGATGTAAGAAGCTAACTTCTTTCCAATTCCTCGAGCGTATTGATGTTTCTTCCATTAGTGGAGACGGCTTTAAAGAAATGTTTAAGGGGTGGAGAAATTTAACAAATATTGATGGAGTTAAATATTGGGATGTTTCAAATGCGACATCGTTTTATAAGATGTTTAGTGAATGTGATTCATTAGAAAACCTTGAAGGTGTAGAATATTGGGATGTTTCAAATGCATCTATATTTGAAGATATGTTTAGTAGTTGTACATCCTTAACAGATATTGATGGTGTGTTAGATGGTTGGAAAATGGCAAATGCAACTACCTTAAAGGGTATGTTCTATGGATGTACTGCCCTTAAAAATATTTCAATCACCTGGAAAGATACTTCTAATCTTACAAATATGGAAGGAACGGTACAAGGGTGTAGTAACTTGAAGACAGCAGAATTGAATATGGATTTAAGTAACGTAAATAATTTTAAGGTTACATTCGAAAATTGTACTAATTTGGTGGATATAGATAATGATTACGATTATAGTGAAAATAATCATGGCGCATTGGAATGGCTGTCATACGATAATCAAGGTAAATATACTCCATTTAAAGGCTGTACAAGTCTTAAATCCATAGGATTTTTTAAACATTTGGATACGCAAAACATTACTACGTTTAAATCCCTGTTTACAGGTTGTACATCCTTGGAGGATGTAAGTGCATTAAAGGACTGGAATACTGGAAAAGTTAATGATTTACATGAGATGTTTAGAAACTGTAACCTTACAGGAGATGTAGAATTGAACTGGGATTTGAGAAATGTTAAATGGTCAAATGGTGTATTTTGGAATAATGCTAATTTAACAAGCATATCAAATAACAACCCTAATAACTATACATTAAATAGTGATGGTACAAGAACTCCATTAATAGTTATTCCAAATGAAATCAATAATGCATTTAATGGATGTTCAAAATTGACAAATTTTGGTTTCTTTAATTATTTAGATTATTATAGTTCTAGTATCAACAAAAATTCATTCAATGGTTGTACTTCACTTGATGCAGATAAGGTAGTTGATACGCTTAAGACCTGGAGGATTCTGGATAAAGTATTTAATACAGGGCAGTCTAGTCTTAATTATGATGGAACCTTTAAAGATTATTCAGGTAATATTTACAAGCTCGTCGATGGAGCAACAGTAAAACAGTAAGTCATTAATTAGAAAGGAACTTTCGTATGAGAAGAATTATTGATTTTAATAAAAAAAGAAAATTGAATATTCTTTCGAATGCCGGCTTTACGATGGTTGAGCTGATAGTTTCTTTCGCACTTATGGGAATTTTTATGATTGCGACAACGATGGCTATTAGTACTTCCATTACACAGTATTACCATGAGAGAGATTTGATTAGTGCCTTTAGTTTGGGTGATTCAGTTCTTTCGTTTGTGAAGGAAGATATTCGTACCATGCAGGGATCGGATAATTTGATTGCTGCTAATGGATATATTAAACTTAGAGATGCTGATGGTAAGCAAATTACGGGTGAAGCTGGAACTGAGATTACTGGTGAGACTCTTGAGTTTGTAATGTCTAGCGCTACTGAAACCGACTGTGTTGAGCAGATTGATGCGAAAGGCTTCGTTACAGGAGAAAAGAATTCTGATGGTACTGATAAAAAGGGCGTTTTGATTAAGAACCACGCAATTATTAATGATGCCATTGAAGATATGGATTCTGGTTATCTTACTTTTAGGTATTATCGAAAAGATAACTATGAAGAGGGTGTTAATTATAAGAATTGCTATATGGATTATGTTCTTACAGGTACAGAGCTTGCAAATTCTGGAATCTTGGAGACTGGAACCAGGGTTGCCAGAGATGCTGAAGAAAGAATTGCTGAGAGCCAGTATCAGCGCTATAAAATTGAGATGGAGTTTTCAATGACACCTGAGGATTATGATGAAACTTCGGACGCAACGGATATGATTGTTAGATATGTTAATATCAAGGTGAACATCATTGATGCAGATGGCAATTTCGTCCATTCTAAAGAAACCTCAGTGGCGTTGCAAAACAAGGTTCTATATAAAAATGAGAATACAATGTATAGCGATTTGAATGCTGGATAAGTGATTATTTACATTGATTTACTTAAAGTGTGGAAAATATACTCCAAAAATTTTCCACACTTTTTTTCTTGATAGTGTGTATAATATTTATAGAGTATATATCAAATAAAAAATAAATATAAGTAATAATAAATCAAGGGGAGATTTATATGCACGATATTGAGTTTAGGTTAAATGAAATTGGAATAATGATTTATGAAAAGGTACTTAAAATTAAGAAACCTACGAATGCTACTCTTTTGTATCTTCTTATGCCAGAACTTCCGATTATTTTGGCAGACGAGGCGAAATATGATTATGCAACTCAAACAATTTTACTTCCTGAAAAGAATAATAAACTTTATATTCCAGGGCAGTCAGATGACAATGATAGGATTAGACAGATTGTTGGACGTTTGATTGGAACCAGCATGAGCAGCAAGGAAAAGGAGCGTAGTAATGCGAGCTTAATTCAGAAGAGGGTGGCTTCTGATTTGGTGGAAGATTCCGATAAATTAGATGACCTTTGCGATTATCATATACAGTTGATTTCTGGACTTTATGCTGATGAGAGCGGCCAGATTTATGATGAATTTGAGAAGTGCATTAATGAGTATTTAGATGCGCTTTCAAAGAAGGAAACCAAGAAGGCTGTTACTGATGAAAACACACTCTTTCCTTTTGATGAATTTACTTATGATGAACTTTTAAATAATATTAAAATTATGTGGGGAGTTGATGACATTGCTTCTAAATCAAAGGCCTTTACATGGCTTGTTCTAGGAGCTTCCTTAAGAGAAAATGTAAATCGAGTTTTAAAGAAATATAATTGTTCTTTTATTGATAAAACTATGGAAATTCTAAAAGAGGCTGAGTCGTTTGAAGACGAAGGCGCCTGGGAATATTTTTATGAGGGAAATGATCTTGATAATAGATTTCCAGGAATTGTATGGCGCTGCGATAGATGTGGTTCTGTCCTTAATGAGCAGCGTGGCTTCGACGATCACCTTCGTATCTGGAAGTGTGAAATATGTGGATACAAAACTGTTATTGATATTGACAACATTTATGATACAGAGGATGACTTCCGAAATGGAGGACAAAGTGTCGATAAGGAGAAGATGTTTCGCGCCCTAAAAAAGAGGACGGATGAGCTGGATTCTATGGATTCGATGGAGTAATAACAATAGAATGTAGGACGCAATTCGACTCATCGAGCAATATGACATATGTCTTTCTCGGCCGTGTCTGGTCTCGGCACTTAGCGATTCACACGACACAAAGTGTCGTTGTGAGAGCTTAGTACCGTTAGGGCACCAGACCCGAAGCGCGAGCGTGCCGAGAAAGATTTATAGTCATATGCGAGAATGAGAAGAATTGCTTTTAAATGAATCGAATTACTTTTATTGGTATAGTTCTATAACCATCTTCTCGGTATTATTATTGTATGTTATCTTTAGGTCGTGGCCCTCCGCATTTTCGGCTGTGTAGGTGTAGCGATGCGTGTTTGTAATTGTAGTTTCGCCACCTGTGAAGCCCATTTCTTCGACTGAAGAGATATATGCATTATAGTTTCCTTCGCTGAACTCTCTTATTACTACATAAAAACTATCGCTGGTGCTTTTTTTGATGTTTCCTTTTGCGTTGTGAATTGTTGGAAGTTCTGTTGCGATGCCTTCTGATGGCCAGGTTAGGCTTTTTTCACCATCGTCTCCACCACTTCCTAAGAAAAGGAATAATAGTGA
>JAILNN010000061.1 GCA_024691565.1 Lachnospiraceae bacterium
ATATTTTTCTCTGATAGTTTTACAGACATCAAAGCCTAAACCATCGCCTAAATTGATATCAAGTAAAATGATGTCACAACTGTTGTCATTTAGAAATTCATAGCAGGCAGCTGCAGTTTCAACATAGTTAGTCTTAACATCGAACATTTCAAAATATTCCGCTGTCATTTTGGCAAGTTCAAGCTCATCATCTACTATGAGACAGTTATAATGCATAATTATTTCCTCCTCATAACTTATAATAAAATTTTAGCATATAAATAAAATGTGTCAACGACATAGATTAGTCGTTGACACATTTTTAGTATTATTTTTTTGCTTAGATTAAATCCTGCATTTTACTCCTCAGTTATCATTTCAACAGGAATCAGCTTTTTGACTTTTCTTCCTTCCATTGCTGATGTAAATATGGCTATTAATATGATTCCAAGAACCACTAGAACAATCCACTTAAAGTAAATTACAAATGTTATTTTCTGGATACCCATATAGGAGAATGCCAATTTTACGACAGCCTTTCCTGCCCAGTTTGAGATTAAAGCGCCGATTATACATCCTAGAGTAATTGCCGGAATATTAGAGAGTGCAATCTGGCTAATGATCTCCTTTGATGTCATGCCAAGAGCCTTGCTGATTCCATATCCTCTATATTCACGAGTAATTTTAGACCTGATTACAAGTGATTCAACAAAGATGACTATGAAAATTGTAAGTATTGAGATGAATAAACATACCATCTTCATTGCAGAAGCTAAGCCATCAATTGTTCCTTTTAGCATATCCTCTGAATTGGTAATACTTAAATTATAATCATTTTCATCATTAAATTCGTTAAAAGTCTTTTCAAATTCAGCATATGTTACATCATCATTTAAGGTAAAATAGTAATTATAATTACTACAATCATATCCTAATCTTTTAGACCCGTCCACAGTTGTTGTCATCGTTGTTCCAGCATTTTGCATACGTTGATTAATACCTGTTATCAGATAATCTTTTTCATTTGATCCATTTTTTAGCTTAACAACATCTCCAAGCTTTATTTTCATAGCATTGGCAATAGCTATCGTAATCATAGCCTCATTGTCTTTTTTAGGGAAACGCCCTTCAAGCATAACTGTATTTTGAGTATATTTCTCATCATCATTTGCTATTATAGTATACTGGTTTTCTTTTCCCTTATAGCTAATTGTTGCGCTATTACTGACTTCCACAAGTACATTTTCAACACCTTTAAGCTTTCTTAATTCGTCCTCATGACCTGACTCACCAAAAGCAGCAGCATCACCAAATTCAAAGCCCATTGCCTTAAATGTTCCATCCATATTAATGCCAAAGTTATCCATAAGACCAAAACCTAAAAGGGTAGATACCGTTAGAACAGCAATAACCAAACTTAGGAGAATATTCTTCTTTATTCCTCCAAATGTATCTTTTAAAGATAATACAATCGAAACAGGCAGATTATTATTTTCAAATGCAAAATAGTTCTTTTTGAAATTGTGGGTATTTATCCCGGCTCTTAATGCATCAAGAACTGTTATTTTATTATATTTTCTACTGATTAAGCGAATGTTAATAAAAATTAGTAGAAGAATAAAAGCGGCTACAATCAAGCTAACTAAAGGACTCTTATTACCACTAGCAGTAAGTCCTAACAGGCCTGTAAAAAAGATATCAAAACCAGGGATTATTGCGAATCCAATCCCAATTCCTATAGCTACCGCAATAATACCTACCAGCATTAGCTGGGTGGTAAGTGCAGCCTTAAGTTCTTTTACCGTATAGCCACTCGCTTCAAGAATACCCGTATTCTTTATATTTCTCTGAATAAAGTCATTAATACTAAATGAAATAATAACAAGTGCAATAATAAGAATTACAATTGCAAAAAGTATTATAATAGCCATAACAAGCCCCGGTAACATCTGATTACCCCAGCCAATTAAGCCCCAATTAACGCTAAACGTTGAATCATAAGTTTTATCAGGGTTTTTGGACCTATATTTCTCGATATACTTATTGTAATCCTCATTTATATTTCTCTCAAGTTTATCAAGTTCATCTCTGCCGGTTTTAGAACTCTTACATCTGAATTGAACGTCCCTGTAAACCATTCCTTTATCAACACTTTTTTGATTATTATATATCTGATCATAGGTTTTTTGAGATACATATATATAATACATGCTAACTGATATGGATGAACAAAAATATGGGTTCTCATTGTAACCAGCTACATTTAACTCATATTCTTCATCATCAAGTTTGAGTTGAAGTTTATCTCCCACTGCAAAACTACTTTTTAGATAAAGAGGAATGAGAACATCATTTTCCTTTAGATTAAGATCCTCCGGCAAAACATCCATAATTGTCGGATTCTCATCAAAACTCTCAACCATAAAAGAATAGGATTGATATTCCTTGTCACCTTTTTTTCTGTAATCACATGTTACGTTAAGGATGGGCATGCTTTCATATTCTTTTATTCCATTATCCTCTATGGCCTTTTCAAGACATTCTTTTGATTCTTCATTATCAGGT
>JAILNN010000063.1 GCA_024691565.1 Lachnospiraceae bacterium
GTTAAATTGTATAGCAGCAGATTTAAGAAGAGTATTAAGAAAGAAAACTTTTATTATTATGTTGGTTATTGTTGCATTATTAAATATTGGTGCAGCTATACCGGCTGTTTTAGCTCATGGTGCCGAAGAATCTAGCGCTAAATTTGCTTTGATTATCGGCGCTCTAAATCAGTTTACTGGAATTTTTATTGGAATTCCTGTATTCTTAGCTGTATTCTCAGATGATTTTAAGAGCCGTGCTATGCAGACTGCAATCGGTTTTGGATTATCTAGAGCAAAGCTTATTGTTTGTAGATTCCTTGAGGTTGTATTATTAATTGCAGAGTGTTACGTAGTTTTATCTATCGTTGTTTTTGTAATGAAGATAATTGCTGGTGCAGATATGAATGCATTTACAGGCATTATGAAGAATCTTTGGTTAACTGAAATTGAGGTACTTTGCCATTGTAGTGTTTGTATGATTATTGTATATATTATGCAGAATGCAGTCCTTGCTCTTGTATCATTTATCTTATTAATGAGCGGATTCCTTGATGGTATTGTAATGGCGATTGAGATGATTCCTTTCCTTAAGGAACATAATATCAAGCCTAGTTGCTTATTTGCAAATTATTCATTATCAGAAGCTGTTAGTGGAAAAGCATATTTCTGGCCAATAGTTTTTGTGGCTTATATTATTGTGCCAATAATTATTACGATGATTGTATTCCGTAAAAAAGAGTTAGAATTTTAACTTTCAGTTAAAATTCTAACTCTGCAAAGAAATCTAACCTGTGGTTAGATTTCTTTGCAAGAGCTAAGGCTGTGGAATAGGCAGGTTCTTTTATTAAGAGTTAAAATTCTAACTCTACAAAGAAATCTAACTAAACCATCGTTGATTTGGCGGATTTTATGAAATGATATATTGGGGATTGGCGATTGCTCTGTTTTTTATGGTAGATTCCAAATGATGCATGTGGAGATTCCTTCCAATTAAGGAAGAGGATATTGGGATGCTGTATTATCAGGTGTTCTGGAACAAGAGCATAGCCGATTCCAGCTAATACGAGGCCGTAGGCCTCGTTTACATTTGAGCAGATTATATTATCTAGGTTATCATTTATTGGTACGATATGATGACCTTTGGAGAAAAAAGTTTTTAACAAATATGGTGGGATATCCAATATTTGACGGATATTCCAAAATTCATCTGATGAGATTAAAGTTTCATCAGATTTTTTTATGCTGTGAGTTTTGAGAAAATCAATGGCAAAAGGGTGATCCTTTGCAATTATAAATTTAAATCTATTCTCATCTACTTTTGAAAAAACAATTGAGTCATCGCTAAACTTTGCATCTCTTATACCTATAACTATATCTAATTGGTTCTTTTGAAGTCGGCTTAAATTTGCATCAGTTTGGTCGAGTACAAGTTCTGGAGAAATGTTTTCATGGGAAATTTTGAAGGTTTCTTTTAAAGTTTGGCTGATAAATTGCACCGCATGAGGATCTGAATATCCAATTCTTACCACATTTTTTTCGGTCTGGTAATATGAATTAATTCTCTGTTTGGCGCGATAGAATATATTTAACATATCGGTTGCCTCTGGTAGAAACTGGTGTCCAATTTGAGTGAGAGATACTGAGCGGGATGTTCTCTCAAAAAGTGTAACACCGAGTTCAGATTCTATAGCCTTTATTTGTTTTGAGACGGCTGGTTGTGTGAGACCGAGCTGTTCTGCAGTTCTAACGAAATTTAATGTGCTTGCAAGACTAACAAAGCATTCTAGCTGTGAAACATTCATCTTTTTTTCCTCCATATATAATATTTTTTTATAATATAAAACCATGCATCAACTATTCCAAATTGTTATAAATTATAGCATACTTTTATTTCACAAACAAGAAATAGGATTATATAATCATATTAGTAACAAAATAAATTTTCAAAAAACAAGGAGGAAAAAATAATGGCACTTAGTAATTTATCAGGATGGAACAATGAAGAGAATGTAACAGCAGCATGTGGAGCAGCATGTGGAGCATCAGATAAGCCAGCAGAGGCGCCAGCAGCATGTGGAGCTTCAGATGCACCTGCAGAGGCACCAGCAGCATGTGGAGCTTCAGATAAGCCAGAAGAGACACCAGCAGCTTGTGGAGCATAAAATCAGCAGATTGTTCTTAAGTTTTTTTTCGAATAGTAATTTTGTGTTATGGTGATATTTAGGAAATGATAGATAAGCTATATGATACTTTCCTAGATGTCACCATATTTTTAAAGGATGGTGAGTATATGAAGAAATACTTTGCTTTTCAATGGCATATTACAGATGATTGTGATCAGAGATGTAAGCATTGCTACATCTTTGCGGAAAATAGTTGTAAGGAGTTAGATTCCTGTAGTTGGGAAGATATGCAAAAAGTTATTGCAAATTGCAAGGACTTTTGTGAGACATATAATCGCCTGCCTTATTTTTATATTACTGGTGGCGATCCAATTCTCCATAAAGATTTTTGGAAGCTTATGAATCTTATGAAGGAAAAAGGTTATCCTTTTACACTTATGGGAAATCCATTTCATTTAACTAAGGAAGTTTGTGAGAGACTAAAAGAATGTGGCTGTCAGAAATATCAAATGTCGATTGATGGATTAGAAGAAATTCATGATTGGTTTAGGAAACCAGGAAGTTTTAGAACAACACTTGATAATGTGAAACTTATAAACGATGCTGGAATTCGCTCTGTGATAATGACAACCGTTTCTGGTAAGAATATTGCTGATGTTCCTGGAATTATTGATAAGGTTGTTGAAGCAGGAGTTAATGTATATGCCTTCTCAAGGTATTGCCCAACAAGTGAGGAAAAGGCTGATATTAGTAATGAGAACTATATGACTCCTGAAGAATATAGGGAACTTTTAGAAGTTTGTGATAAGAAATTTGAGGAATATATGGCGGCTGGTTGTACTACGTATTTCAATAAAAAGGACCATCTTTGGACTCTGTATGAATATGAAAAGGGGACTTTTAAGATACCTGAAAATGCTAATCCAAATATGATATATGGCGGATGCAATTGTGGAAATTGCCACATTACAATAACACCTACGGGTGATGTATATGCCTGTAGACGAGTTCAAAATAGTAAGGTTTCTAATATATATGAGGAAAGACTTGCCGATGTTTGGGTTAATCAAATGGAAGAATACCGTCAATATGATAGCTTTAAAAAATGTGCAAAATGCGAGCTTAAGCAGTGGTGCAGGGGTTGCCCAGCGGTTGCGAGTGGCGCAAGAGGAGATTTTTATGATGCTGATCCACAATGTTGGAAGGTGGTTGAAGGATATGAAAGCAGTTTTAATTAGTGAAATAACTCCAGCTGAGAAGGTTGAGCTTGTTGAAATAGATATACCGAAGGTAAGGCCTGGTTGGGTTCTTGTTAAGGTAAAGGCCTTTGGAATGAATCATTCAGAACAGATTTTAAGGCTTTCTGAGATAAAGGCGCCTTACATTCAAAAGCCTGCGATTCCTGGAATCGAATGTGCAGGCATGATTGAAGATCCATCAGACAGTGGGCTGAAAAAGGGACAAAGAATCGTTGCCCTTATGGGAGGAATGGGAAGAAGTTTTAATGGTTCATATGCAGAGTATGCGCTTCTTCCAATAAAAAATGTTTTTCCTATAGAAAGTGATTTAGAATGGGAAAAAATTGCGGCGGTTCCTGAGACCTATTTTACAGCTTGGGGATCTTTATTTGAATGCCTTGATTTAAAAGAAGAGGATTGTCTTTTGATTAGAGGGGCAACTTGCGCTCTTGGGTATGCATCAATACAGATTGCGAAGGCGTATGGATGTAAGGTAATTGCAACAACTCATAGAGAAAGTAAGTTAGAGTTGATTAAAGATGCAGATGAGCAAGTGTTAGATAACGGAAAACTTGAAGGTAGGGTAAAGGGAGTTACAAAGGCTCTGGACTTGGTTGGACCTAAGTATTTAAAGGATACGTTGAGGGTAGTTAATCGTGGTGGTATTGTATGTCAGACGGGAATTTTGGGAGGAGTATATTCTTTGAATGGGTTTGATCCAATTAAAGATATTCCAAATAGTGTGTATTTAACAGGATTCTTTTCAAATTATCCTAAAGAAAAAACTATATCCGATATTTTTATGTTTATTAAAAAACATAAAATATCACCTATAATAGGTGCAAAATATGATTTTAAAGATATAAAAGGAGCATGTATAGCTTTGGATAATGGTAAAATAAATGGAAAAATTGTTGTAAATGTAGATGTATAAAGTTAAGTGTTTATCGGCATTTAGAAAGTATTAGAATTTGAATTTTTCGGAAAAACAAAATAAAAACGAAATTAACCCTTGACAATGAGTGTGGGTTTTGCTAAAATGCACTAGCAATTGAAATTGAGGAGAGGTATCGAAGTGGTCATAACGAGGCGGTCTTGAAAACCGTTTGTCCGCAAGGGCGCATGGGTTCGAATCCCATCCTCTCCGCTACTAATATCAGAAGGCGTGAGAACTCCTTCTGATTATTTTTGTCAAATTTAGGGAAAATTCATAAATATTGTGCTTAAATTCAGGCTTGGAGAAGTACCCAAGAGGCTGAAGGGGCTCCCCTGGAAAGGGAGTAGGTCGTTAATAGCGGCGCGAGGGTTCAAATCCCTCCTTCTCCGTACACAAAAAATAAGAAGGCTAGAAGCCTTCTTTTTTTGTGTAGAAGGAGTAGATTTGACCGAGCGCCGCGTGCGGCGGGGGCAGAAGCGCCAAACGCCGCCAGTGGCGGATGCAGTTGGGCGCTTCTGTGACGGTGTCCGAAGAGCCCAACCGAAGGAAAGGGCGATTCGCAGACACCGGATGCATTTTTTCGACTCTGTCGAACAAAGTGCGTATCTGGTTATATCAATTTGAAGGGACTTGTAGATGTTGTCAAACAGGATTGTAATTTATTTTGTTTATGAGGAATTCTTCAAGGGTATATGGGGCGTATAGACGTTCAAAGTGGAAAAATGTTTGATATTATTCCAAAATTAGCATATAATAAAATAAAAATGCAGACAGAAAGATAGGGATTGAAAGATGAATTACTATATGACTATAAAGGAAGCGGCGGCATTGTGGGGGTTAAGTGTGAGACGAGTTAATGTTCTTTGCAATGAGGGAAGAATTGATGGTGTGACAAAATTTGGTTCATCATGGGCTATACCGATTGAAGCTGGGAAACCTAAGGATAAGCGTATAAAGAGTGGAAAATATATTAAGAATAAGGTAAGTAAAGAATATAATGATAACTGATATTGATGGCATTCATTATGCCCTTTGTAATTTCGAGGAAAGGATCAGATGTTGAAAGGCGGAATATCCGATCCGAGAAACAATGCGTTAATGAAAATGTTCAATTTGATTGACATAGGTGAAAGAGCGGGTAGCGGGGTGCCTGATATATATTCAGTATGGGATTCACAAGGATGGGTTTCTCCGGAGGTAAAGGAACAGTATAATCCTGACAGGACAATTCTTCTGCTTGCCTTTGAAGAAAAGCAAGCAGAAAAAGCAAGCAGAAAAAACAAGCAGAAAAGGCAAATATGAATAGCCAGGCAAATAAAACTATTATAAATAAGCAAAAAATTGTTGAATATCTAAAGAATAAGGGAGAATGTAAAGTAGCAGACATAGGGGAATATATAGGTTTAAGTTCAGCACGTACTCGGGTTCTTTTGTTTGAACTGGTCGATGATGGTAAGGTAAAAATAGTTGGTAATGGAAGATCCCGTAGATATCTTCATGTATAGATGTGCGGTATTAATATTTTGAGGTGATAATGTGCTTCAATTCGACCCCGTCAAAAACCGGGTGTTTAGACCATTCGATATCGGTGAATGAAATGGTTTTGTTTGGCAGACATAACTGACCGTTGTTATAAGATTCAAATCAGGTAGATGAGGCGATCAGGCGGGTTGAATATATTTTGCGAAGATTGTAAGCTGCTCTATTCACAGAGTTTAAACATGGCTTTAAAGTTGAAAAAAATAATGAAGTTTTTTGAAAAGAACTGAATTTGCCGTAAATGATTTTTTATGAAAATTGGT
>JAILNN010000093.1 GCA_024691565.1 Lachnospiraceae bacterium
CAATCCTGATCGTTCTGTACGTTCAATCTCGGTAAGAGTCTTCTTAGGATGTTTCCCATCAAAATCTTTTAGCTTTTTCTTTAACTCCTTAAGCTTGGGTTTTGTTTTAACTAGCGCATCTGCTTTTGGAGGATGACCAAAATGATTATATAAGAATGCAACATACTCCAGGTAAGAAAGAGCCTTAACATCTTCATTAGACTCCTTCCACTGAATCAGTTTCCTTTGCATCACCAATTCATCATCACCTTCAACGGCAGGTATTCCAGCTTTATCACAAAAATATGACAAGTGCCTGTCAGAATAAATTGTCAGGTACTTATACGGATAATACATTGCTAAAATCTTATATTTCACATTGTTTGCAATCCGATTCTCCCGTATAGCAACATAGTCTGACCGTTCTCCGGCATCTATAAGATCCAGCAACTCTTGTTTTATACTAAAGAAAGCTGAATCAACGCTATCTCCATATTTTTTTGAGAATGCGTAGTCACCAGCCTCCTTACTAAACCAAACCCCGTATCGATTGCTACCAGCAAAAGTTCCCCTGATGTCTCCCATACCGATCTGCTCATGTTCAAGACGATAGCAGAAATTATCCTTGGTTCCTTTTCCAATAGCATATTCCTCCATGGTAAGTTCACTTAGAGTTTCGCGAGTATAATCAGATACGAATTTCCGCCTTTTTAATTCAATTTCTTTTAAATCTGCTCCATTTTCGCTTATTTTCTTATCTTGCATAGATTAAATCTTCTTCCTTCGTGCAATAGTCTTTTCTACTCAGCCTATTTTTTTACTATTAGTTTCATTTCAGGATTATATTCATATTTAGTAATATCATCATCAACGATAAGACTAATTGCTTCTTCTATAATTGAAAGCGGGGCTATAAAACATTCTTTTGGATGATGTACATTACCATCTTTATCTATCACTTCAAAACTCACATTCGATTTCGAAAAGAAATCATGAATGGCCCCTTCAAGTTGAAACACATTTATATTGTAACACCTTACCGTCAATATAACCTTTACATCGCTTAACAAATACGTCGGTTCGTTTGCAGCATTCTTAATTCTGTCAGAAACTGCACCTGAGCAACATCCTATCTTATATAAATCCTTTGTTGCTGTTATTTGTGGATTAGCACTTAAACTCGATAAAACATAAATATAGCCATTTTGTTTATCTTCGTCGCTTATCTCACTCTCTTGGGCTTGTTCCTGATAGTCGCTCACTTCGAATCCATCTTGAAGTAAAGCCTTATATAACGAACGATGTAACATAGTCGATTCCGTTCCGTTGTCAAATATGCAACGGGTCCGCCCATCGACTCTTGTTCTCGAACCACTCTTATACTCAAAAACATTTTCTTTGATATCGCTTTTTTCTAAAAACAACAAAATATCACGCAGTACAAAGAATCTTCCTTCTTTTAAATTTTCCTCCTTAAATTCTATGAGTTTTCTTCTTCCAGTCTTTAAATCGTCATGAACTGTTTGAAATAAAGTCTCATAACTGTCAAAGTCTAAGCATTTTGTTCTTCTTGATATATAATCTGGTCTGATTCGATCGTTGTATTTGACATGTGTAATACTATAAATACTATCCTCTTCATCATTGCCAGAAAGCAAATTCATAGGATCATCTCCTAGAATATCTTCTACAGTAATAGATTTACTTTCATAGCATTTCAATAAATTATTAAAGTCAAATGGTAATAAAATCTTCACCTTGCCAGGATTATTCCTTATTCCTTGCAATCTTGATGCAAGCATAAACTCGCCGATATCTGCACCAACTTTAGGTTCTCTTTCATGTTCCTCAAAAAACTGATTGATTTCCTCAAAGTTCTCTATTAATCGCTGATCGGCTGTTGACCTTTCACTCTTCTCTTCTATAATTGGGACATTTAATCCTCCTATTTTTATTTAAGAGTTTAATACTACGTCATTTTTAATTTTCACCAACTAAAAAGGTCGGTATAATTTAATCTTCTTTAGATTCTTTTGTTTTCTCAGACTTCTTCTGGTATTCCTTCATTATGAAGAAAAATTCCATAGGCTCCTTTATTTTTAACTCTTTGTTTATTTCAAAAAATGCTATTATCGGTAAATCAGCTATTTTCTTTGGGCTGAGTCTTTCTTCCCCCCTCAAATCAAGCCAAGTATTTACTTCTTTTGCACTGCATCTTAAAAAACAAGCGAGTAGTATTAAATTTCCACGTCCTAGATACCCTAATTCTTTTCCATTTGAATAATATTCATTACGATTAAAAAATTTATTAAAATT
>JAILNN010000102.1 GCA_024691565.1 Lachnospiraceae bacterium
TGCTATGGAGCACCCAGAGAAGGAAGAATATGCTAACTTCACAATCCGTGTTTCAGGATATGCTGTTAAGTTTATCGACCTTACTCGTAAGCAGCAGGAAGACGTTATTGCACGTACTTGCCATGGCTCACTTTAATTTGAGGCTTTACGAAGTTTTAAGTTGATTTAAAATCGCATGTTTTAGGTTTTTTATGGCTTGAAGGATGCGATAAACGTAATAAATATAGGCAGTGGTTGTTTTATTTAACCACTGCCTTTTTATAAATATACTATCGGAGGTTAATATGAAGGGTTTTGTTCACTCTACTGAAAGTTTTGGCTCTGCTGATGGACCTGGTGTTAGATTTTTGATTTTTTTGAATGGTTGTAAGTTGAGATGTAAGTTTTGTCATAATCCAGATACATGGGCTAAGCAGGAATATGAGGAGATGGAAGCTGCAGATGTCCTTAAAAAAGCTTTAAGATACAAGGAATATTGGGGAGAGAAGGGTGGAATTACCGTCAGTGGTGGAGAACCTTTGCTTCAGCCTGAATTTGTTCTTGAACTCTTTCAGTTAGCAAAGAAAGAAGGAGTTAATACCTGTCTTGATACATCTGGAAACCCTTATTTACATGAGCTTTCTGAAGAAATGACAGAAAAGATTATGGAATACACTGATCTTGTTATGCTAGATATTAAGCATATTGATGAGGCTCAGCATATTGAACTTACTGGTCAGACTGGGAAGAATATTCTTGAATTTGCAACAAAGCTTTCTGACATGGGACAGAGACTTTGGATTAGACACGTTTTAGTTCCTGGTGTTAATGATAGTGAAGAGTATCTTCGTGGATTAAGAGAATTTATCGATACCCTTAAGACGGTTGAAAGAGTTGATGTACTTCCATATCATACCTTAGGTGTGTTTAAGTGGAAGGAGCTTGGAATTCCTTATCAGCTTGAAGGAGTGGAACCTCCAACTAAGGAAAGTGTTGATAAGGCGAGAGAAATTCTTGGAGCAGTTTAAGGAGGTTTTTTTGAGAGTTTTTTCTCCTAAAGTGAGTGGTTTTTACTTGATAATTGAAGGTTTTTCTTCTTATTAAAATTTTTAAAAAATTGCTTGCATTTACAAAAATAATGTTATATAATAGCACTCGTGCTGCTGAAGCGGTACGATTAATGGGCTATCGCCAAATGGTAAGGCACTGGACTCTGACTCCAGCATTTCAAGGTTCGAATCCTTGTAGCCCAGGACTTCTAAAATCCCCGAACGAGAGTTCGGGGATTTTTTTACGTCTCACTAGGGATTGTGGCGAGACAATTTAAGTTATGATAAAGCCGAGTGCGCTGGACAATGGTTTTCGAGACCATTTGGGTCTCGGTGCTTAGCGATTCACAAGTCACATAAGTGACGCAGTGAGAGCTTAGCATCCGTTAGGGGACCCAAACCTGTGCGCAAGCAGTGTCGAGAAAACTATTTGTTCCATGTCACTCGGCTTTGTTTAACGTTGGTTTGTCTCGCCTATAAAGCTTGGTGGCGAGATAATTTAGGTTAAATATTTATTGAATTTGCCGTCGATGCGGACGCCGGTTGTTTCTACGATAAAGGCGTTTGGATCGTGGGCACGGATTATGCCTCGCAGGCGGCTGTATTCGAATTTACTGATATAGACAATTAGGACACGTACTTCTTCGCCTGTGAAAAGACCGTTTCCATCTATTTCGGTCATGCCTCTGTGGAGGCGACTCATTACTTCTATTTCCATGTCTTTTGTTTGGCTTAATTTGGTTATTATCATTACTTCACTATTTATGTTTTGGGTGTGTATCTTGTCAGTTGCTATTGAACTGAATACTGAGTATATGAGTGAGTAGATTACTGTTGGTACGTCGAAGAGGAAGAGCATTATTAAATATAGGATTGAGTTTAGTGTTGTGCTTGCTACACCGATGCTTCCTTTTCCTTTTGTTGAGATGTAAATCATGCTTACAATATTCATTCCACCGTCGCAACCGCCCATCCAGAGGATGATTCCTGTCCCTGCACCACAGATGAAGCCGGCAATTATTGTGTTTGCTAAGGTATCTTCTAGTATTGGTGTTTTTGGGATTGGAATGACTGTGAGTAGGAGAGTTACTGAAGTTATTGCAAACAGAGTTTTTATTATGAAACGTTTTCTCATTTTTTTGAATGCAATTATTATTGCTGGTACGTTCATGAGCCAGTAGAGAATACCAGAAAGATTGAAGTTTCCGAAGTTTAGTCCTACTTTTCTTAGGAGAAATTCGAAGAGCTGTGCAAATCCCATGAATCCACCTGAATATAAGCCTACTTGTCTTAGGAAGTAGTTTAGGCCTACAGAATATACTAAGGCTCCTAAGAAAATCATAGGGAATTTCATACTTTCCTTTTTGGCCGCATTTATTCCTTGATCGTCTTTTTCCAGCTTATGCTCTGCGTCTATTACAATGTGTTTTACGGAATCTTTTTTTGACATGGGCAGGTCCTCGTTTCACGTTTTTCTTATTGATAATGATACTACGGATATGGCGATTTTTCAATGATTTTCGGGTTAATTTCTATGGTTATGTAGTTCCTATATAGCATTTAGTTTGAATTTAAAGTTAATTGTTTCAAATCGTCACATTAAAGCTAATTATGTGAAATTGTCACGATGAGGTTATTTGTGTCAAATTGTCACATAATTTGTGTATTTTATGTGCATATTCTTCACTCGATTTTTCTTGCACCAGTGCGATTATTATGATAAACTTACTAGGATTATGTTCCATTTAAACATATTTTTTTGGATTAAAAAAAAAAACAATTATGGAGGAGAATTTATGTTTAAAAATGTTTTAAGTAAGGTTTTACTTACAGCTTCTATGGCAGTACTTTCAATTACTTTTGCTGCTTCAGCTAAGGCTGATATCGTTTCACTTACAACAACAGCACCTATGGAGACTGCTTCTGCACTTACTACTTCTGCACCATATGGTACAACTTCACCATATGCTAGTGCAACACCTGCTGTTAATCAGACGATTACAACACCTACAACAATGAATGTGACACCGATTACAACTTATGATGAACTTGTTGCGGCAACTAATTCTGTAACTTCTAGTAGTAGTAAGATTACTATTCCTGCTGGTTCTAGTTATAGGGGAGGTTATGGTTTAGGTCAGGTTAGTGTTAATGAGCCTTGTACAATTAGATTTGTTGCTGGAGTTTCTGGTACGGGTAGTTCGCTTGACATTAAGTTTTATTCGGATAGTGCTTGTACACTTCAGGTTGGTGGTACAATTTATATTAATTCATCTGCACTTACAGATAGTGAAGATGTAGCTATTTCAACACCTGGTACATATTATATTAAGGCTACTGTATCTTCATATACAGCTTCTACAACAGATACGCCTATTTCTGTTAGTGCTTTACAGATTAAGAATGAGATTAATGGAATTTCTGCTACTGGTACACTTTTCCAGGGTAAAGGTTCCACATCTGCATGCTATCATTCATTTACTGTAAGTCAGAAGTCAGTTGTTACAATTGGTGGATATACAATTAGTGGTTCTACACAGTCTGGTTTAGGTATTGATATTTGTGATGCTAATAAGGTTGTTCTTGAGAGTAATGGTTATCTTTCAGATACTAACTCATATACAGCTTTTTATGTTTTAGCTCCTGGTAACTACTATGTTTCTACAACAACAAATTCTTTGGGTGTCCTTGCTATGAATACACAAGGTTGTAAGACTGCTGCAACTAAGAATAAGAAGGCCAAGAAGCTTTCTAAGAAGAAGGTTAGCTATGGTTCATTTGCTATGAGTGATTCTACTTCTAAAAAGCAGGTATTTAAGATTGTTTTAAAGAAGAAAGCTAAGCTTAAGTTTGTTCTTGCTGGACCTGTTGGTAATGCATCATATTTAAGATGGAAGGTTACTACTAAGAACGGTTCTAGACTTCTTTCAAATTCTGGTGTTATTAATGCTAATTCTGGTGGTGGAGCTAAGTCTTCTAATAAACTTAAGAAGGGTACATACTATATTACAATCACAAAGTATGATGACGATGATAGCTGCTACTTTGGAATCAAGCAGAAATAATTAATCAGAGATAATATTTAGATTACAGGAGATGGACATATGAATCCAATCATTTGGCTTGTTATTCCTTGTTATAAGGAAGAGGAGGTACTTCCAGTTACCTCTAAAACCTTGAAGGATATAATGAATGGTATTATTGAAAAGGGTAAGATTTCACAGGAGAGTAAGATTTGCTTCGTGAATGATGGTTCTAAGGATAGAACCTGGGAGATTATTTCTGAGCTTTGTGCTGGTGATGATATTTTTACCGGTATCAATTTGGCTCATAATAAAGGACATCAGAATGCCCTTTTGGCAGGCCTTATGACTGCTAAGAAATATGCAGATGCTGCCATTTCCTTGGATGCTGATTTGCAGGATGATGTTGGTGTTATTGAGAAATTCATTGATAAGTTCCTTGAGGGTAAGGATATTGTTTATGGAGTTCGTTCGAAAAGAGACACTGACACTGCGTTTAAACGTGGTACAGCACATGCTTTTTATAAGCTTATGAATGCTATGGGTGCTGACACTCTTGAGGATCATGCGGATTACAGATTGATGAGTAAGCGAGCTCTTAAGGGGCTCGCTGAGTATAAGGAGGTTAACTTGTTCCTCCGCGGAATTGTGCCTATGATTGGTTATGAGACAGATGTTGTCTACTATGAGAGGCATGAAAGATTCGCGGGGGAAAGCAAGTACCCTCTTAAAAAAATGCTTTCTTTTGCGGTTGATGGAATTACATCATGTAGTGTGAAACCTATTAGAATGATTACACTACTTGGTTTTATTATTTTCTTTGTTAGTATTGTTATGTTGATTTACTTCCTGGTGGTTCATATTATTGGACATACGGTTGCTGGATGGACAACTACAGTGGTTTCTCTTTGGGGAATTGGTGGCCTGATTTTGCTTGCACTCGGTGTTATTGGCGAGTATGTTGGTAAGATTTATATGGAAGTTAAGGAAAGACCTAGATTTATTATCGAGAGTTTTATATACGATGGAGAGAAATATGCCGGTGCATCTAAATCTAAGAAGAAAAAGATGTAGTTGGCTTCGCGTTTTATGAAGAACGCTAAGAGCCCATAAATCTAAGAGGTTAGAAAGTTTAGGGCCATGATTTTGAATATTATTTTTATATTAATATAGATTATTTAGATGGAGGATTTATTTTTATGATTCAGGCTTCAGGAGTTACATTAAGGCTTGGTAAAAAGGCGTTATTTGAGGATGTTAATATTAAATTTACAGAAGGAAACTGTTATGGATTGATTGGTGCTAACGGTGCTGGTAAGTCTACTTTTTTGAAGATTCTTACGGGTGAACTTGAGCCATCAAAGGGAGAAATAATTGTAACTCCAGGTCAGAGAATTTCATTCTTAAAGCAGGATCACTTCCAATATGATGATTGCAAGGTTTTAGATACAGTTATTATGGGTAATGAGAGACTTTTTGAGATTTCTAAGGAAAAAGAAGCTCTCTATGCTAAAGAAGATTTTAGTGAGGAAGATGGAATTAAGGCTAGTGAGCTCGAGAGCGAGTTTGCTGAGATGAATGGTTGGGAAGCTGAGTCTGATGCGGCTACACTTTTAAATGGTCTTGGAATTGAGACAGAGCTTCATGATAAGCTTATGAAGGAACTTCCTGCTAGTGATAAGGTTAAGGTTCTTCTTGCTCAGGCGCTTTTCGGAAATCCGGATATTCTTCTTCTCGACGAGCCTACAAACCACTTGGATTTGGCGGCTATTATGTGGCTTGAAGAATTCCTTATTGAGTTTAATAATACTGTTATTGTTGTTTCTCATGATAGATATTTCTTGAATAAGGTCTGCACTCAGATTGCAGATATCGATTATGCTAAGATTCAGCTTTATGCTGGTAACTATGATTTCTGGTATGAATCTAGTCAGCTTATGATTAAGCAGATGAAGGAAGCTAACAAGAAGAAGGAAGAGAAGATTAAGGAATTGAAGGAATTCATCCAGAGATTCTCTGCTAATGCTTCTAAACATAAGCAGGCTACTTCTAGAAAGAGAGCTCTTGAAAAGATTGAATTGGATGATATTCGCCCATCTTCTAGAAAATATCCATATATTGATTTTAGACCTAACCGCGAAATTGGAAATGAGGTTCTTACAGTGGAACATATTTCTAAGACTATTGACGGTGTTAAGGTTTTGGATGATATTTCATTTGTTGTTGGAAGAGAAGATAAGATTGCATTTGTTGGTAGCAATACAATTGCTGCAACAACTCTTTTCCAAATCCTTGCGGGCGAACTTGAGCCTGATGAGGGAAGCTATAAATGGGGAGTTACAACAAGCTTTTCATATTTCCCTAAGGATAATACCGAATTGTTTGATTCAGAGGATAATATTGTTGAGTGGCTTATGCCTTTCTCACCTGAGAAGGACCCTACATATGTTAGAGGTTTCCTTGGAAGAATGCTTTTCCCAGGTGAAGATGGTGTTAAGAAAGTTAAGGTTCTTTCCGGTGGTGAGAGAGTTAGAGTTATGCTTTCTAAGATGATGATTTTAGGTTCAAATGTTCTTATTATGGATGAGCCTACTCCTCACTTGGATATGGAATCTATTACAGCTTTGAATAATGGTGTTATTAAGTTCCCTGGAGTTGTTTTGTTTACTTCTCAGGATCACCAGTTTATTCAGACAATCGCAAACAGAATTATTGAGATTACTCCTGGTGGATTGATTGATAAGATTTCTACTTATGATGAGTATCTTGAGAATGATGAGCTTGCAATTAAGAGACAGAAGTTATCTGTTCAGTCAGAGGATGATGACTAAGAATGCATCTAACGAGGGATTGAAATGAATTTTATTAGTATCATATTGAATGTTTGTTTTGTGGTGTTGATTGTCTTTTGGTTTATTCGTTTTTTAAGCGAATCGGGACTTGGCGTTTTGCAGCCGGAGAGGCATCCAAACAATAAGTTTTTAAATTTCACTTTAAAAAAATATGAATACAAGTCTGAGACGCCAGATCGCAAGGACTTTTTAAAGGTTTTTGGGTTGGCACTAGCTTTTCGTATTGGAGTATATTTAGTTAGTGCTCTTATAGGAATGCTGTATACTGGGGATACTCCTTTTAATTTTGAGAGTTTCCTTGGTATTTGGAATCGTTGGGATTCGCCTCACTATATTGAACTTGCACAGAATGGTTATGCGGATCATGTAGAAGAGGGGCAGCATCTATTTGTTGTTTTCTTTCCACTTTATCCATGGGTTTTGAGAATCTTTCATGCGTTTACAGGTTTTTTGATTAAGGATTGGGCTTTATCTGGCATGATTCTTTCGACCTTTCTTTATTGCTTTGGAGTTTGCTTTTTATATGGAGCACTTTCTGAGGATTATGGTAAGGATATTTCACTTAAGACTATTGTTTTAATGTCTGCATATCCATTTGGATTTTTCTTTGGTGGAATAATGACAGAATCCATATTCTTATTCAATATTGCTTTGGCATTTTGGTTAATTAAGAGACATAAGTGGGTTGCTGTTGGTATTGTGGGAATTCTTTGCTCATTATCGAGGGTTCAAGGTGTTATTATCCTTGGCGTTGCCGGGGTTGAATTCTTTGAGTATTACAAGCCTTTTAAGATGGTTGCTGAGAAAAAAGGTAAAGAGCTTGTTAAGTTGATTTTCACAAAGGGAATTTGGATATTTTTAACTCCTATTGGAGTTTTGATATATCTATATATTAATAAGTCTGTTGAAGGAGATTGGTTCGCATTTAGAAAGTTCCAGTCAGAACATTGGTTTCATAATAATGTTTGGTTTACTAAGTGCATTGAGGAACTCTTGGGGTACTTTAAAAGGGCCGATATTTCTCTGGAAAATCGGATTGCCATGTTTGCTCCAGCGCTATTCTTCTTTTTCTTAGCCTTTATTCTCTTGTTTTATGGTCTTAGAAGACATTATCAAAAATATACGGCTTACTTATTTGTATATACTTTAATTAATTTTTCGGTAACATGGCTTATTAGCGGCGGAAGATATATGCTTCTCGCTATACCTATGTATATTATCGGTGGGGAAATATTAGATAGACACAAGAAAGCGTATCCTTGGGTGATTATGTTATCTGCATTGTTGATGGGAATGTATCTGACTGGATACATACAATGGAAACAGATAATGTAATAGTCGCCAGAATACATTAAGGAGAAAAAAATGCAAAGTGACGGAAAGTTTTTTACAATAAAACCGGGACATTCGATGGCGTTTGGAGTTACAGAGGTTCCAGATGGAGTACAGTTTTCGATTTATCTTCCGGATGAAGAGAATTGTGTATTAAAGCTTTATAAAAAAGGTCATAAAACCCCTCAACTTACTGTGGATTTGACGGATGAATTTAAATGGGGTAGCGTTTATTTTGTTACAATTGATAAACACCCTCAGAATAAGGATCCTAGAGCTATATCTGAGATTCTTTCTGATGATTATGAATATATGTATGAGAGTTCAAAGGGTGAATTTATCGACTATTACGCTGCTAAGATTGAAGGCAGAGATGTTTGGGGAGTACCTATTTCTAAGGAAAAACAAAGATTTATCAGAGGCGGAATTAGCCTTAGGAAGTTTGATTGGCAGGATGATATGTGTCCTAGAAGACCTTTTGAAGATGTTGTTATGTACCAGCTTCATGTCAGAGGCTATACAAAGCATAGTTCTTCTAAGGTTAAGAATAAGGGAACATTTGATGGATTAACTGAGAAGATTAGTTATATTAAGGATTTAGGTGTTAATGCAGTTATTCTTCTTCCTTGCTATGAGTTTGATGAGGTTTTGCGTACTGAGTCATATGGAGAACCTTCTGATTTCTTCGACGAGAGATATAAGATTGAAGAGATTACGGATGAGAAGGCAAACGATGGTGCTGAGGATGCAAAAACAAGCAAAACTGCAAACTCTAAGAGTGGAGAAAAGATAGCTTCTAAGACGGCTTCAAAGACAAGTAAAACCGCTACTAAAAAGGCTAGTAAAACCGCTAGCACAAAGGGTACAAAGAGTAGCGCTAAGAAGACCAGCATTATGAATTCTGCATTTAATAGGGTTCCTAGACTTACTAATGCTGAGCTTGGTAAGAAGCTTTCGAAGACTGAGAAACCTCAGGTTAAGCTTAATTACTGGGGATATGGCTCTAAGAGTTCATATTATTTTGCACCAAAGACTTCATATGCGAAGGACCATGCAGGGGCTCCTGAGGAAATGAAGACTATGGTTAGAGAGTTCCATAAAAATGATATTGAAGTTTTGATGGATATCTATTTTACACCTGGTACGAATATTACACTTATGACGGATTGTCTTCGTCATTGGGTTTTGGAATATCATATAGATGGATTTAGGATTAATGATGATGTGCTTCCTTCAATTATCGTTGCATCTGACCCTATTTTATCTGGGGTTAAGATTCTTACATCTCATTGGGATGCAGATGTTCTTAAGAAGGCAAATGTTGTGAGAAATGTTAATGCGTTTGCTGAGTATAACGAAGGATTTATGAATGATACAAGGAAGTTCCTTAAGAGTGATGAGGGTATGATTGGTACCTTTATTTCCAGGTTTTATCGTAATCCTAAGGAGTATTCAATTATCAACTTTATTACACATGTCAATGGATTTTCATTGATGGACCTTGTGTCGTATGATATTAAACATAATGAGAGTAATGGAGAGTTTAATACAGACGGTACGGATTATAATTATAGTTGGAATTGTGGCGTTGAGGGACCTTCTAGAAAGAAGGCGATTGTTAGCCGTAGAATGTCACAGATTAGAAACGCATTTCTTATGCTTCTTTTCTCGCAGGGGACACCGATGATTTTTGCGGGAGATGAGTTTGGAAATACGCAATATGGAAATAACAATGCCTATTGTCACGACGATAAGGTGACATGGCTTGATTGGAACAGGCTTAATACTTATTCTAGCATTCATGATTATGTTAAGAAGCTTATTGAGTTTAGAAAGAAACATCCAGTTCTTCATCAAAAGGAAGAACTTGCGTTTATGGATAGGCTTGGACATGGGGTTCCTGATATCTCAGTTCATAGCGTTAGTGCTTGGAGACCTGACTATTCTAACTACAATAGAATGCTAGGAGTTCTTCTCAATGGAGATTACGTAGATATTTCCGAGAAAGAAAAGGATGTTTCGATTTATATTATCTACAATATGTATTGGGAGCCTAAATACTTTGATCTTCCTCAGCTTCCTAATGATAAGGAGTGGTATAAGGCGGTAGAGACCTATACAGGGGAGTTTTCAGAGATTCCAAAGGCTACAAAAAAGCGTAAAAAAAGGCTATATACCATTGAGGAAAAGAGGCGTACAATGGTTCCAGCAAGATCGATTGTTGTATTTGTTGGAAAATAGTAAAAAAAGCATAAACAGGGTTGATTAAATCTAAATATAAGTTTATAATTTACTTATGTGTTCTTAGCGAAAATGTTTAACTAATCTTTTTACGTGAGTGATTTTAGAAGTATGGGGAAAGCCAAAGAAGGAGAAGAAATAAGATGAAGATGCGCAGTAAGATGAGACTTGGAGATCTGTTGGTTGCGGTTCAGGTTATTACTGAAGAACAGTTGACAGAGGCCCTTGCTGCTCAGAAGGAAGAGTTCAAGGGGCAAAAATTAGGTGATGTTCTTATTGAAAAAGGGTACGCTAGTGACGAGATTATAGCCGAGGCTGTCTGTCATCAGATGGGCTTGGAACGTATCCATCTCTCTGGTGTTCAGATTGATGATGAGGTGTTAAGGCTTGTGCCTGATAGAACGCTTAAGAAATATATGTTAATTCCTTTTGCGTTTAAACCTGATAATCCAAATGTTCTTCAGGTTGCGATGTCAGATCCTATGGATATGAATGCGACTGAGGACTTAAGACTTATTACAAATATGGAATTGGAAATTTTCGTAACTACAGCTTCTGATGTTTCGGCAGCAATTGACCGTTACTTCGGTAATACTGAAGCTATGAAGGTTGCGGAGCAGTTCACAAAGGAACAGCAAGAAAAATATGGTAAGTTAGAGGCTAAAAAGGAAGAGGATGATGGAGTTAAGGATGCGCCAATCGTTAAGTTGGTTGACCAGATTATCACATCAGCAGCTCATAAGAGAGCTTCCGATATCCATTTCGAACCTCTTGAGACAAGCCTAAGAATCCGTTGCCGAATCGACGGTGTTCTTCAGGAAATAATGAGACATGATATATCGATTCTTCCAGCCATGGTTGCTCGTATTAAAATCGTTGGTGGAATGGATATTTCAGAAAAGAGAAAGCCTCAGGACGGTCGTATGACGAGTATCGTCGACAGAGTGGAGTATGATATCCGTGTATCTATCCTTCCTACTGTTTATGGCGAAAAGATAGTTATGCGTCTTACTCAGAAACAGGCGCTTTCTAGAGATAAGAAAAATCTTGGTTTCAGGCCTGATGAGCTTGAAAAGTTTGAAAATATTCTTAAGCATCCACATGGAATTATGCTTGTTACCGGACCTACAGGTTCTGGTAAATCTACAACGCTTTACACAGCGCTCTCAGAGCTTAACACAGAAGGTGTTAACATTATCACTGTTGAGGACCCTGTGGAAGCAAATATCGATGGTATTAACCAGGTACAGGTTAATCCAAAGGCTGATATGACATTCGCCGCAGCTCTTCGTTCAATCCTTCGTCAGGATCCGGACATAATCATGATAGGAGAGATTCGAGACGGCGAGACAGCAGGTATTGCGGTTCAGTCAGCTATCACAGGTCACTTGGTTGTATCAACACTCCATACAAACTCAGCTGCAAGTACAATTACCCGTCTTGAAGATATGGGAATTGAGTCATACTTGATTGCTGACTCAGTCGTTGGTATTATTGCTCAGCGTCTTTGCCGTAGAGTTTGCCCAGCATGCTCACAGATGGTTGAAGCTGATGAGTTAGAGAAGAAAGAACTTGGAATTCCACCAGAGAAGATGAATGATAAGCTTTTGATTCCTAAGGCTACATTTAATCCTGGACAGTGTTCTAAGTGTGGTGGTGTAGGTTATAAAGGTCGAATCGGTGTTTATGAAATCATGCCGATTAGTAGAAAACTTAAACACATCATCAGTGAAGGTGGTTCAGTAGAAGATATCGAGAAAGCTGCTATTGAAGAGGGGATGAGTACACTTATCATGTCAGCTGGTAAGTTGGTTATGAGCGGTGTTACTACCATGGATGAGGTTTATCGAGTAGCTTACGACGGTTAATAATAAAAAAATAAAAGAAATGGAGAAAATGTATTATGGAAATTACTATGGGTAGTTTGTTGAAAATCGCACGTGAGAGAGGTGGTTCCGATTTACATATCACTGTTGGACTTCCACCTAAGATCAGAGTAAATGGTACGCTTGAGGACGTTATACCACATGTTCTTACAGCTCCAGAAACTCAGGCACTCATAATGCCACTTATTAACGACAGACAGGTAGCAATTCTTAAGAGAGATGGTGAAGTCGACTTCTCACACTCAATTCAAGGACTTGGACGATTCCGTGTTAACGCCTTTCGTCAGAAAGGTTCATTCGCTGCTGTTCTTCGTCTTATTAACACAGTAATTCCTAAGCCAGAGCAGTTAGGTATTCCTTGGTCAGTACTTGACCTTGCAAAGAGAAAGAGAGGACTTATCCTCGTTACTGGACCTACAGGTTCTGGTAAATCTACAACTCTTGCTGCACTTATTAATCTTATTAATGAGTCTAGAAAAGAACATATTATTACACTCGAGGATCCTATCGAGTACTTGCATCAGCATAAGCAGTCAATCGTTAACCAGCGTGAAATTGGTTTTGATACACTTTCATTCGCAAATGGTCTTCGTGCTGCCCTCCGTCAGGACCCTGATATCATACTCGTAGGAGAAATGCGTGATAACGAGACAATCGGTGCAGCTATTACAGCGGCTGAAACAGGTCACTTGGTATTTTCAACACTTCATACAATCGGTGCCGCTGCTACTGTAGACCGTATTATCGACGTTTTCCCACCTCATCAGCAGCCACAGATCAGAGTTCAGCTTGCCAGCGTACTTATTTCAGTTATTTCTCAGCAGCTCCTTCCTACAACTGATGGAACAGGACGTGCTGCTGCATACGAAGTAATGCATACTACACCGGCTATCGCAGCTCTTATTCGTGATGAGAAATCGCATCAGATTCAGTCTACAATTCAGACAAGTAAGAAGTTAGGAATGCAGACCATGGACGATGCTATTTTCGAGCTCTATCAGAACTTAAGAATTTCTGCAGATGTTGCAGTTGAGTTCTCTCAGGAGCCTGAACTTCTTAAGAAGAAGTTGTTCTAATAATATTGATTTGAACAATAATGTAAATAAAATTAAGAATGTAGAGTTGTCTTTTTGGGTGACTCTACATTTTTAGGTTAGGGGTAAGTTTTTATGTTTGGAAGTGCTTTTGGTAATTTCTGTGGAATATCGTTTTTTCTATGTTTCCAGTTGCTAGGTTGTGTAGCAGCTTTTAAAATATTTAAAAAGGAAAATGTACTTATTTGTTTTCTTTTAGGAAGCTCGATTGGTAGCTTTGCCCTATCTTGGTTTCCTTGTCTTTTTGCTATCTTTATGGGTTTTAGTAAAAAAGCACATATACTTGGTCTCATTCTTTTTGCGGCTTTAATTTTCATTGTTGATTATCTTATTAAAAATCAGGTGTTTAAAAAACTTTTTGGTAAGAGTTCATCGAGTGATTCTTCTAGGGGGAGAAAATCGAGAAAGAAAAGAAATTCGAATAGCGATGCAGTGAATAGTAAGGTAGAGAAGGTTAAGAGGCCAAGCTATGACTTTAAAGGCTTTTTAAAGAATGATTTCACGGTTATTATCTTAATTGCACTTTATGTATTTACTGTAATTACTTTGGATAGGCATACAATTCCTATGAAGGACGATGGAGCGATGTAT
>JAILNN010000103.1 GCA_024691565.1 Lachnospiraceae bacterium
GAAGCTCGATTGGTAGCTTTGCCCTATCTTGGTTTCCTTGTCTTTTTGCTATCTTTATGGGTTTTAGTAAAAAAGCACATATACTTGGTCTAATTCTTTTTGCGGCTTTAATTTTCGTTGTTGATTATCTTATTAAAAATCAGGTATTTAAAAAACTTTTTGGTAAGAGTGAATCTAATGCTTCTAAGAGAAAGAGGGGCGCAAAGAGAAGAGAATTAAATAGAGATTCAAGCAGTAAGGAAGAGGAGGTTAAGAGGCCAAGCTATGACTTTAAAGGCTTTTTAAAGAATGATTTCACGGTTATTATCTTAATTGCACTTTATGTATTTACTGTAATTACTTTGGATAGGCATACAATTCCTATGAAGGACGATGGAGCGATGTATGCTGGACAGTGTACCTATGGTGATATGAATATGCACCTCGGATTTATTACAAGTATTGCTAAACAGCAATTCTTTCCACCGGAGTACTCACTTCTTCCGGGAACACGACTTGCTTATCCGTTTCTTTCAGATTCGATTTCATCGAGCGTTTATCTTTTTGGAACTTCACTTAGAGTAGCATATCTATTGCCTATGTATTTTGCACTTCTTCAGGTGTTCTTTGGTATGTATGCAATTGTAAAGTTTTTACTTAAGAAGTCTGGAAAATTCGTTGGTATTAAGTCTTGTTTAGCTTCAGTTTTCTTTTTATTTAATGGTGGTTTTGGTTTTTGGTACTTTACAAATAAGGGATTTGGTGATGATAATTTCAAGAGAATTTTTACTGAGTTTTACCAAACACCGACGAACTATATGGATGAAAATATCCAATGGCACAATGTCATTTGCGATATGTTGATTCCACAGAGGGCGACATTATTTGGCTGGGCGATTTTATTTCCTACTTTGTATATTGTTCTCAGAGCTTTTTATGATAAAGAGAAGAAGTATTTTATTCCTGCTGGAATTTTGGCGGGTGGACTCGTTTTGATTCATACTCATTCTTTCTTGGCGCTTGGTATGCTTTGCGTGGTATTCGTTACTCTTGAGGTGTTTGAGTCGTTTAATAAGGGTGGTGGAACAAAGGAAATTTCAAAACTTCAAAAGTTTCTTCCAGCGGTATTAACGATTATCGTTCTTGCGTTTATGAGTATTCTAAGCCATAGGAAGGTGAGTGGAAATCCTGTTCCTGATAAGGCAATTCTTGCTATGGGACTTGTTGTTGTCTTGATTGGTATTGGATTTTTGGTATTTGGAATTGTTAAGGGTGTTAAGGATAAGACAATTACAATTAAGGAATTATTCTATACATGGGGAATTTTCCTTATCATTGTTTGCGTTTTAGCGCTTCCACAGCTCCTTGGATTTACATTTAAACAGGCGCAGGGAGAGCAATTTGTTAGAGGTGTATTTAACTGGAGAAATGATGAGGATGAATTCTTAAAGTTTTATGTTATAAACATTGGAGTTGTTTTCATTACTTCTATTTTGGCTTTAATGTTTGGAAATAAAAGACAGAGAAAGATTATGCTTCCTCCGCTTTACCTTTGGATGATTTGCGAGTTTATTGTTTTCCAACCAAATACATATGATAATAATAAACTTCTTTTGGTTGCATATTTATTCTTCTGTATTGCATCTGCAGATTTTATTATTGAGACGATTCCTTGTGCGCTTACAAAGATTTCTGAAAAGCTTAAGCCAGCTGTGATTCCAGTGATGGTTGTGCTATTTGCTGTGACGCTTTTCTTTGGCTCTTTTTCAGGAGTGCTTACAATGGGAAGAGAATATGTTTCTGAGTATCAGTTATATGGTGCTGATTATGTGAAACTTGCTGAATGGGTTGAGGACAATTCAAATCCGTCTGATGTCTTCCTAACAGCAAATAATCATAATAATGCGGTGGCGAGTCTTACAGGCCGAAACATTGTTTGTGGTTCAGGAACCTTCCTTTATTTCCATGGTCTTGACTATGGTGGTGCGGAGGCGGCTGCTAAGGCTATTTATGAAGATCCTAGTCAAAGGGATTCACTTATTTCTCAATATAATGTAAAATATATTGTTGTTGGACCAGTTGAGACAAACACATATGCAATACCTGATTTGGATACTATGAAGTCAACTTATCCTGTTGTTTATGATGAAGAGGGTATTTGTGTTATGCAGGTTAAAAATTAAAATATAAAGTGGTGGATTTATGGATAATAAAAAAATTGTTTTAATTGATGGAAATAGCATAATGAATAGAGCGTTCTATGGAATTCCAAACCTTACGAATTCCAAGGGTATTCATACAAATGCGATTTATGGTTTTATGAATATTGTGCTTAAGATTCTTGATGAAGAGAAGCCTGAGTATTTGGCTGTTGCCTTCGATGTTCACGAAAAGACCTTTAGACATATGATGTATGAGGACTACAAGGGGACTAGAAGGGCTATGCCAGATGAACTAAAGGAGCAGATGCCTCTAGTTCAAGAACTTCTTAGAAAGATGCAAGTCGAGATTTTTATGAAGGGTGGCTATGAAGCTGATGATATCCTTGGAACCCTTGCTAGAATGGCGACTGAGAAGGATATTAAGGTTACTCTTGTTTCTGGTGATAGGGATATGTTGCAGCTTTCGACAGAGGATGTGCTTATTAGAATTCCTAAAACTGGAAGAGGAAGAACTGTAATTGAGAATTATTATCCTAAGGATGTCTTTGAAAAATACAGTGTTACACCTAAGCAGATTATTGATTTAAAGGCGCTTATGGGAGATTCCTCCGATAATATTCCGGGCGTTCCTGGAGTTGGTGAAAAGACTGCTACTGGGCTTTTAAATCAGTTTGAGAGTATTGATGATATTTATGAAAATATCGAATCGGTTGAAAAGGCAAGAACAAAGAAGCTTCTTTCGGAAAATAAAGATATGTGCTATTTATCATATAAGCTTGCGACAATCGATGTTAATGCAGAAATTGAAGTTGATTTTGATGATTTAAAGATTAAGGATAATTATAATGCTGATGCTTATGCATTTATGCGTGAACTTGAACTAAAGACTCTTCTTAGTCGATTTAATTTTGATCTTGAGGGTGATGAACAGAGCGATAGCAATGATGAATATAGATTGGCTATGAATTCCTTTGAGAAGAAGATTATTAGAAGTAAGAAGGATTTTGAAAAGTTTTGTAAGACTAATTTTAAAGAGGTTTCTAAGCTTTCTCTTGAACTTATTGGAGATGAATGGTCTAATGAGTATGCTAAAAAGAAGAAGAGATCTAAGAAGGGTGATGGTCAGATTTCCTTTAATTTCGATAGTGAAGAGCCAGCACTTGACTTAAAGGAAAATAGGTTTTCGTTTGAAGGTCTTTCAGTTTCATATGATAAAAATTCTTATATTATTTACAGGGATTTTACTAAGGGAAGTGAAGGGATTTTTGAGGATGATATTATTGAATTATTGAAAAATATAATTAGTAATTCTGATAAGATTATTGTTCCAGACATTAAGAATTTTTTGCATTTATCTGAGGCGGATGAAGTTAATCCATTAGATGATTTGATATATGAAAATTATTCGAAATTTTTTGATGTTTCTATTGCCGAGTATTTGATTAATCCTATCATAAATGCTTATAAAATGGCGGATGTGGCAAGTAATGAGTTGGATGTACTTGTTAAGTCATATAAGGAAAATTTTGATAAAAAACAGGTCAAAGATTTGTTTGAAGAATTGAAAAATTTTGACGAGAGTAGTACAGAATTTTCGACACTTTTTGATAGTGTAAATACATATTATTTTAATAATTCTGAGGTTGCTTTTTTAAGCGAGGCTGTTTTGAGTGAGAAGCTTAAAAACACTGAGATGATTAAGCTTTATAATGAAATTGAGATGCCGACAGCATATTACCTATATAGGATTGAGTCGGTAGGAATTAGGGCTGATAAGGATGAGCTTAAGAATATGTCTGTGATGCTTGGAGAGAGCGTTGATAAGCTTACAGAGGAGATTTATGAATTAAGTGGTGAAGAGTTTAACATCAATTCACCTAAGCAGCTAGGAGTGGTTCTCTTTGAAAAGATGGAATTACCGGGCGCTAAGAAGACGAAGACCGGTTATTCGACAGCAGCCGATGTCCTGGATAAGCTTAAGGATGATTTTCCTATTGTTAAAAAGATTCTTGAGTATAGGCAGCTTAGTAAGCTTAAGTCGACTTATGCAGATGGACTTGCTCCATTTATTAGCGAAGACGGCAGGATTCATGGTAAGTTTAATCAGACGATTACAGCTACTGGTAGGATTAGTAGTACCGATCCTAATCTTCAGAATATTCCTGTTAGAATGGAACTTGGAAGAAAGTTCAGGGGAGTTTTTAAGCCGAAGGATGGCTACACCTTCCTGGATGCGGATTATTCGCAGATTGAATTAAGACTTCTTGCTCATATGTCTGAGGATGAAGAGCTTATTGATTCATATAAAATAGGCAAGGATATTCATGCAATTACTGCTTCTAAGGTATTTAAGGTTCCTTTTGAAGAGGTTACTAAGGAGCAGAGAAGAAATGCTAAGGCAGTTAACTTTGGTATTGTTTATGGAATTAGTTCCTTTGGTCTTGGTGAGGACCTTGGTATTACTAGGGCGCAGGCTAAGGAATATATTGAGCAGTATTTCCATACATATCCAAGGATTAAGACTTTCTTAGATGGGCTTGTTACAGATGCTAAAACAAAGGGTTATTCTAAGACGATTTTTGGTAGGAGAAGACCTGTTCCTGAGATTTCTTCTAAGAATTTTAATGAGAGAAATTTTGGTGAGAGAATTGCTATGAATTCGCCTATTCAAGGTTCTGCGGCGGATATTATGAAGATAGCGATGATTAATGTTTGCAGGGCTATTCGTAAGGAGGGGCTTAAATCGAGAGTAATTCTTCAGGTACATGATGAACTTTTGGTTGAGACGCATCCTGATGAGATAGAAAAGGTTAGAGAGATTTTGCTTAATGAGATGCAGAATGCAGCGAGCCTTAAGGTTTCCTTGATAGCGGAGGTCAATGAAGGTAGTGATTGGAATGAGGCGCATTAAGAGCGTTCGGTCTCTATGGTTGATTGCTTGGCTGATTTTGGAAAGCAGTTGGAACGAGACGCATTAAGAGCGTTCGGTCTCTATGGTTGGATTGCTTGGCTGATTTTGGAAAGCAGTTGGAACGAGATGCATTAAGAGCGTTCGGAAAATCTTGATAGAAAAATAAGAAAACGAGGAATTTAGAATGGCATTTAGAAAAGTGTTGGCGGTTAAGACCGCGAGATTTGTTAACTTTGTCAGTAAGAAGTTGGGTAAACAGGGTGTTACAATGGCTGGAAAATATGCTCTTAAGGTTTATCCAAATTTACTTCGTGATTTAAGTAAGGAAGTTAGAGAAAAGATTTATGTAACCTGTGGTACAAATGGAAAAACCACAACAAATAATATGCTTGCAAACTTCTTTATTAGCGAGGGCAAGAAGGTTATTTGTAACAGAACTGGTTCTAACATGCTCGCCGGTGTTGTTTCGGCCTTTGTTCTTGAGGCTGATTCAAAGGGACATATTGATTGTGATGTGGCTGTAATTGAGATTGATGAAGCTTCTGCGAGACGAGTGTTCCCTCATTTTAAGCCTGATTACATGGTTTTAACAAATCTTTTTAGAGACCAGCTTGATAGATATGGTGAGATTGATATTACAATGAATCTCTTAAATGAGGCGCTTGATATGGCTCCAGACTGTGAACTTATTATCAATTCTGATGACGTTTTGGTAGCTTCATTTGCTGAGAAGAGTGGACATAAATATACAACATTTGGAATTAGCGAGCCATGTGATGAAAATCCTGCTTCAACCACTGAAATCCGAGAGGGTAGATTCTGTATGTTCTGCAGCTCACAGCTTGAATATGATTTCTATCATTTTAGTCAGCTAGGTTCATATCATTGTCCTAAATGTGGATTTAAACATCCTCAAATTGACTTTAATGCGACAAATATTAGTCTTTCTAAGGGACTTAAGTTTACAATTGAAGAGAAGAAGGATGGAGAGGTTGTTAAGACGAGAGATATCGATGCAAATTATCGTGGTTTTTATAACATATATAACATCCTTGCTTCATACAGCGCCGCACGATACGGTGGAATGGAACTTAAAGGAATCGATCCTATTTTGAAAGATTTCCATCCAGAAAATGGTCGAATGGAGAGTTTTAAGATTGGTAGTACAAATGTACTTTTAAATCTTGCAAAGAACCCTGCTGGTTTTAACCAGAATATTTCAGCTGTTATGGAAGATGATAGCGACAAGGATTTGATTGTTGTTATTAATGACAATGCGCAAGATGGTAGAGATATTTCATGGCTTTGGGATGTTGACTTTGAGAGATTTAAAGGAGCGAATGTTAAGTCCATTGTTGTAAGCGGTTTAAGAGCTTATGATATGCAGCTTAGATTTAAGTATTCTGAGATTAAATCAAAGGCTATTATGGATGTTGGAGATGCTGTTAAATATATGCTTAAAGGACATACAGATAACTTATATATTCTTGTAAACTATACTGCACTTTATAGTACGAGAAATATGTTGAAGAGTATGGAAAAGAAGTAGGAATGCTTTATTAGAGCATTGGGAAACTTTTGAATATATTAAATAGCTTGGAAAAGAAGTAGAAGGAGAAAATTATGAGCGAGAAAATGGAGCTTACAATAGGACATCTTTATCCGGATTTACTTAATCTTTATGGTGATAGAGGAAATATTCGCTGTATGGTAAAGCGCCTTAATTGGAGAGGTATTGGCGCTACTGTCAAGGAAATCAAGATAAATGATAAAATAGATTTTAGTGAATTAGATATTGTGCTTTTGGGCGGCGGTTCAGACAGAGAGCAGAAACTTGTTTGTGAGAAGCTTTCAGAAATCCAGAAGGACTTTAAGGAATATGTTGAAAATGACGGTGTTGTAATCGCGATTTGTGGAGGATACCAGCTACTTGGTTCATACTATCAGATGGGCGATGAAAAAATTGAGGGATTGCACCTCGTTGACCTATACACAATTCAGGGCGAAGGCCGTCTAATCGGAAACATAACAATCCAAAGTGACATTATTGAAATGCCAATTACAGGCTTTGAAAATCACGGTGGAAGAACATATATTAATGATACCAAACCACTTGGAAAGGTGGTTACTGGCTACGGAAACACTGATGAGAAGGGCTACGAAGGAATTGTATACAAGAACGTAATCGGAACATATCTTCATGGACCGCTCCTTCCAAAGAATCCACAGCTAACGGACTACATTTTAAAGAAGGCGCTTGAGAAGAAATATGATCGGGAGGTTGTGCTCAAGGAACTGGACGATAGACATGAAATAAGGGCCAATCAGTATGCGCAGACGAGAGGGTAAAGTGCTTGATAAGGCTTGAGTATCTGACAAAATTTTTCGAGACCATTTGGGTCTCGGTGCTTAGCGATTCACAAGTCACACAAGTGACGCAGTGAGAGCTTAGCATCCGCTAGGGGAACCCAAACTTGTGCGCGAGCAGTGTCGAGAAAAATTTATGTCCTAGATACTCAAGCCCTCTTAACAACTTAGAATCACAGAGCTCGCACACCAGAACTAGAATGTAAAGTGCTTGATAATATCTGCCCACTTTGTTATAATTAGTCCATATTTGTTTAGGTAGATCAATTTTGAAAAATACTATATATATGAATTCAAGGAGGTTTAAAAATGATTGGAAACTACAAGGTAGTTGCCGTTTGTACGGCGCGCGTGCATGATACTTCATGCTATGATTTTGTAACCAGATTAAATGAGGGACTTAAGGATGATAATTACAGATTATTTATATATAATCTTTGTAATGATTACATCGAGGCCGATGAGAAGAATGTTGAGGCCGCTGTTTTTGATTTAATTGATTACAAGAAGACTGATGTTATTGTTCTTATGGATGAAAAGCTTAGAAATAAAGATAACGCTGCTGTTATTCTTGCTAAGGCTAAGGAAAATAATGTTCCAGTCGTTGTTATTAATGGGGAATATGAAGGTTGCGTTAATCTTAAGTTTGATTATAGCCAGGGATTTGAGAATGTTTGTCGCCATGTCATTGAGGCACATGGAAAGAAGAAGGTTCACTTTATTGGTGGTATGCCTAATAACTCTTTCTCTGAGGAACGTAAGAACGTATTTAAGAAGGTTGTTGAGGAGAATGGAATTACCTTTGATGAGAGCATGACAAGCTATGGTTATTTCGAATCAGAGCATACAGCTCGTGCTACAGAGGAGATTATTAAGAGCGGTAATATTCCTGAGGCTATTATTTGTGCTAACGACGTTATGGCTATTAAGGCTACTGCTGTTCTTTTGAAGAATGGAATTAAGGTTCCTGAGCAGGTTCTTGTTACAGGTTTTGATGGTATTGAGGAGATTAAGTTTGTTACTCCTAAGATTACATCTTGCTTCTGTAACTATGATGTTATGGCTGATGAGACTGCTGAGGCTGTTAAGAAGTGCTTTAGCAAGGAAGTTGTTGAGAACGAGATTATGGTTGAGCCTGAGCTTATCCTTTCTGAATCATGTGGATGTGAGGAAAAGGGTAGTAAGTCAGATGATTCTTCAATTTCTAAGATGAGTAATAACTTTATTACAGCTCAGGATGATAATAGAATTCTTTTCGGAGTTGTTGAGGAACTCCAGAATAGTCCTAGTATTCAAGCTGCTGTTGAGGTGCTTGATAAGCAGGATTACCCAGGAATTTCAGTAATCATTAATAAGACTGTTGTTGATGATTCAGTTCTTCTCCTTACTGTAAACATTCCTGAGAAGTATGAAGATGATATGGTTCTTCTTTATGATACAGATGCTAATAAGCCTTTCACTGCTACTGATTTTAAGCGTGAGGATGTTATCCCTAATCTTGATAAGCATCTTGAGACTGGATATCCACTTATTTTCAACGAACTTGACTTTATGGGCGTAACACTTGGTTATACTTGCTTCTACTTTGCTGATTATAGCATGGTTAAATATGCTAAGATTTCCCTTATTGTTACAGCTCTTAGAAATGCTATTGGTGGATTTGCTAATGTTCAGTATCAGCACTTTATTACAAAGGAAATGGGAGAGCTTCATAAGGTTGATTCTCAGACAGGCCTTTATAATCGTTCTGGTTTCAATATGGAATATAGAGCTCTTGCTAGCAAGGTTCAGAGAGATAGTAATACGCTTAATGCGATTTATGTAAGCTTTGATAATTATAATGAGATTAATCATAGCTTTAGCTTTGCAGCTGGAGATGATGCAGTTAGTTCGATTGCTGATGCACTTATGGATGCTTGTCCTGATGAGGCATTTGGTGTTCGCTTGGGTGGACATGAGATGATTGCAGTTGTTGATGGAGAGCTTGATTTAGAGTCTATTAAGAGTGAAGTTCAGAGAAACGTTGATAAATATAATGCTGAAATTGCTGAATACGATGCTAAGATTACAGTTAAGGCAATTAAAAAGAGTGCAACAGACGATATTGAAATTGAGACAATTGTAAAGGAAGCAATAAATGAGTGATGTAACTGCCATTGGCGAATTATTGATTGATTTTATAGAATACGGTGTTTCTGACCAGGGAAATCCTTTGTTTGAGGCTAATCCTGGCGGAGCGCCTTGTAATGTTCTTGCTATGCTTTCTAAGATGGGTAAAAAGACAACCTTTATTGGTAAGGTTGGAGATGATATGTTTGGAAAGCAGCTAAAGGACGCTCTTGTTGAGACTAATGTTGGAACTGAGGGGCTTTGCTATGACAAGGAGATTCATACAACGCTTGCCTATGTTCATAAGACTCCAGATGGTGATAGAGATTTTTCTTTCTATAGACAGCCGGGAGCGGATATTAGACTTACAAAAGAGGATATTAATGCTGAAATTATTAAGGATTCAAAGCTTTTTCATTTTGGATCACTTTCACTTACAGATGAACCAGTTAAGACAGCTACCTTGCATGCTATTGAGGTTGCAAAGAGTGCTGGAATTACGGTTTCATTTGATCCTAATTTAAGAGAACCTCTTTGGGATTCGCTTGATAAGGCGAAGGAAGAGATTGAGCGTGGAATGGCTCTTTGTGATATTCTTAAGATTTCTGATAATGAGATTAAGTGGATTACTGGAATCTCGGATTATGATGAGGCAATTTTAGCGCTTGCTAAGAAATATCCAAATATTAAGGTGCTTTTCCTTACGTTGGGTAAGGAGGGTAGTAAGGCATATTGTAATGGTGTTACGGCCTTTGCTCCTACATTTCCTAAGAAGGTTGTTGAGACAACAGGAGCGGGAGATACCTTTATGGGAATGACCTTGAATCAGCTTTTAGATGAAGGACTTGAGAATATAGGAAATCTTTCAGAGGAAACTTTGACTAGAATCTTGACTTTGTCGAATGTTACAGCTGGTCTCATTACTACCAGAAAGGGCGCCCTTAGAGTAATGCCTGATAAAGCTGAAATTGAGAATTATTTGAAAGAAAATAATATCGAGCTTTGAAATTGAAATAATCCGCATGGATTTATGATTAAAAAAATATTGGCCTATGGAGTTATGTCCATAGGCCTTTTAATTTGCGTTTAAATTTTAAATTTCTGTTTGTTTTAGAAGGTTTGGATTTAGGTATCTTTTTAGTAATTATAGCCATTTATTATTCCAAGTAGTTTTGCTGAACCTTCTTTATTCTGATCAGAAATTTTTCTTACTTCTTCAATTTGAGTATTTATGTATGAGCTTGAGTAATTAAGTTCTTCTGATTGTTTTGCACTGTCGTAGACTGCTGAGTTGATATTTGAAACCATGGTAGAAATATCTGTAATAGAGTCTACCAGGTTATCACTCATTGACTTTAAGTGGTTCATTTTGGCTTGAAGAATGCTTGCAAACGACGCGTACATATGGCTTATTTCCACGAAGGAATTATAGTCGTCCATGATATGGTGTTCCATATATTCTGACATCTTTTGACTTGAAGCAACCAGTGTTTCAACGGCGTTTACAGCATTGTGACTGATTTCATTCATCGTTTGAACGGCATCACTTATTGAGGTTGAGAGACGCTCGACTTCTGTTGCAACCACTGCGAAACCTCGTCCACTTTCTCCGGCTCTTGAAGCTTCTATCTGAGCATTTAAGCTTAGCATCTTGGTCTGGTCTGCTATTTCATTAATCTGGAAGGAGATTTCTCTTACCTTTTCAATATTTGCAGAACCTTCAACAGCACTTTGAATATCTGAACGGATTTGAGCAATTGCTGCCTGCACATTTTCCTTATGAGCTGTTGCTGTTTCAAAGGAGTTTTGTGCATTTAGGTTATCCTCAATCGCCAGCTTTTCGATTTTATTAACGCTTTTTGCAAAAGATTCAACATAGGAAGAGGTTTTTGAAATTGAATTATTAACCATTTCACTAGCTGAAAGACATTCCTCCATATTAGCACTGATTTTTACGATATTTTCGTTTATGTTATAAATATCATCAATACTAGAATTAAAGCTATCATTAAGCGTTTGAACCGTATTTTCAAGATCCTGAGATGTATTCGACACATTTTTTGTGAGAAGTCTAATATGTCGGATAAATACATTTAGGTTATCTGCAATTTCTTCGAATTCATCACCGGTATGTATTTCAATTTGTTTGGTTAAATCGCTCGAGCCATCAGTTAACTCTAAAATCTCATTATTTAATTCAGTAAAGTTTTTCTTTAACAATCGTTCGATAACGTAGAAGGTTAAGATGGTTAGGATTGAAATTATTACATAGGTAATTATGAGTAAAGCCAAAAGATAGTTTCTTTGTTTATTAAACCACTTTGAAGAAATATCTACGGATACTACACCAACAACCTTTCCGTTGTAGAAGATTGGACTATATGATGATAGGTGAGACCCCCATCTATCCTTATAAAACTTTTTGCTAACATTTCCTAGACCGGCAAATGCCTTATTATAAGCAAATTCATCGCCGGTATATTCTTCACCAGGAAGTCCTGGGTCTTCCGAATCTGAATCGACAACAAAGTAAACATCGCCGTTTGAATCTTGCTTTAGTGTGTATAGATACTCTAAATCAGTGTTATCTAGAAAAATATTTAAAAGTTCTAACTGATCTTGGTATGTTTCTGAACTACTGTTGAATGTATCTAAATCTATTTTACTAAATGCTTCCGCATCAATATTTGCGGCTATACTGTTTGAAACAGCGAGGGCGTTTTTCTTTGTCTGTTTAAGCATGGTTGCCTGAAGTCGATTAAACAGAATTAGAATCAATATTAAATTTGAGATTATAATTATAAAAAATATCACTTTTAATATTTTTCTTGAAACTCTTGTTTTTCTAACATCCATAAAAGCACCTCGTGATTATTATATGTAAAAGGTTTACGTACACTGCACATAATTTACTAGATTTTATCATATAATGGGATTTTTTTAAAGGGTTTGTTTGGATGAATTTTGCTGATTTTTGTCGGAATTTAACATATAGGAAAAATTTTTTGAAGAAATTAGCACTCACCTCTTGACAGTGCTAACAAAAAGTGTTAAAAATGGTATTAGTAATTCATAAGCAATCAAAGAGGCGACTTGTAGGTGTCGCTTTATAAGTAGGAAAGAGAGGTGTCGACTATGAATATTTCAAAATTTACACAGAAGTCACAGCAGGTTGTGCAAGGCATTGAGAAAGTCGCCTTGGATTTTGGACAGAAGACTATTGTCGAGATGCATTTGCTTTATAGCATGCTTACAATTGAAGACAGTTTGATTATGACACTTATTGAGAAGATGGATATAAATGCTAAGGTGTTTGTTGCTCAGGTTGAGGGCTTTTTAAATAAGCTTCCTAGGGTTTCTGGCGGAGAGATGAGGATTGACCAATACCTTAATGAAACCTTGAATTATGCAGAAGATGAAGCTAAAAAGATGGGTGACGAATATGTTTCTGTTGAGCATCTTTTCCTTAGCATGATGGAGCATGCAGATAGGGATATTAAGGAGCTTTTGAGGCTTACGGGCATCGATAGAGATAGGTTTTTAAAGGCGCTTTCAACTGTGAGAGGAAATCAGAGGGTTGTAAGTGATAATCCTGAAGATACATATGGAACGCTTGAAAAATATGGATTTGATTTGGTTGAAAGAGCGAAGTCTGGAAAGACGGATCCAGTAGTTGGTCGTGATGCTGAGATTAGAAATATTATTAGAATTCTTAGCAGAAAGACAAAGAATAATCCTGTCCTTATTGGTGAACCTGGTGTTGGTAAGACAGCTGCTGTTGAGGGGCTTGCACAGCGAATCGTTAGGAATGATGTTCCTGATTCTCTTAAGGATAAGACAATTTTCTCATTGGATATGGGTTCACTTGTTGCGGGTGCGAAGTATCGTGGTGAGTTTGAGGAGAGACTTAAGGCAGTTCTTAAGGAAGTTAAAGAGTCTGATGGTAGGATTATTCTTTTCATCGACGAGCTCCATACAATTGTTGGAGCGGGCAGGACTGAGGGTTCGATGGATGCTGGAAATATGCTTAAGCCTATGCTTGCGAGAGGTGAACTCCATTGTATTGGTGCGACTACACTTGATGAATATAGGAAATATATTGAAAAGGATCCTGCTCTCGAGAGGCGTTTCCAGCCTGTAATGCTTAATGAGCCGACAGTTGAGGATACTATTTCGATTCTTCGTGGAATTAAGGATAGATATGAAGTTTTCCATGGTGTTAAGATTACGGATTCTGCGCTTGTTAGTGCGGCTATGCTTTCTGATAGATATATTACGGATAGATTTCTTCCGGATAAGGCTATTGACCTTGTTGATGAGGCTTGTGCGATGGTTAAGACTGAACTTGATACAATGCCACAGGAACTTGATGAGGTTCAGAGAGAGATTTTACAGCTTGAAATCGAGGAGGCAGCGCTTAAGAAGGAGACAGATGAACTGTCTAAGGAGAGGCTAGAGAAGCTTTCTAAGGAGCTTGCAGAGAAGAAAGAAGACTTTAATTCTCAGAAGGCTAAGTGGGAGAACGAAAAGCAAGAAGTTGATAAGGTTAATAAGGTTAAAGAGAAGCTTGATGCGCTGAATGTTGAGATTGATAATGCTAAGAGAGACTACGACCTTGAAAAGGCTGCTAAGCTTCAATATGGTGATAAACTTGAGCTTGAGAAGGAACTGAATGCCCTTGAAAATCAGGTTAAGGAAAGAAGTATTATTAGTGAAAAGGTAACTGATGACGAGATTGCTAAGATTATTTCGAGATGGACTCAAATCCCTGTAGCTCGTCTTACAGAGGGCGAGAAGGAGAAAGCACTTCACTTGTCGGATGAGCTTCATAAAAGGGTTATCGGACAGAATGAAGGTGTTGATTTGGTGTCTGAAGCTATTCTTCGTTCGAAGGCTGGAATTAAGGATCCGTCAAAACCTATTGGTTCATTCTTGTTTATGGGCCCTACCGGAGTTGGTAAGACTGAGCTTGCTAAGACGCTTGCGAAATCAATGTTTGATGATGAGAAGAACATGATTCGTATTGATATGAGCGAATATATGGAGAAGTTTTCAGTGGCTAGGCTTATTGGTGCGCCTCCGGGATATGTTGGCTATGATGAAGGTGGACAGCTTACTGAGGCTGTAAGACGTCGCCCATATTCGGTTATTCTTTTTGATGAAATTGAGAAGGCACATCCTGATGTATTTAACGTGCTTTTGCAGGTTTTGGATGATGGTAGAATTACAGATTCGCAGGGCAGAACTGTGGACTTTAAGAATACAATTATCATTCTTACATCGAACATTGGTTCCGAATTCCTTTTGAATGGAATCGATGAAGAGGGTAATATTCAGGAAAGTGCCAGGTCTATGGTTATGAATGAGCTTCATGCGCATTTTAGACCTGAATTCCTCAACAGACTTGACGAGATTATCATGTTTAAGCCACTTACAAAGGATAACATTCGCGGAATCATTGATATTCTTATGGAAGACCTTAATGCACAGCTTGCTGAGAAGCGCTTGAAGGTTGAGCTTTCAAGTGAAGCGTATGATTTTATTACGGATAAGGCTTATGATCCAGCATTTGGTGCAAGACCTTTGAAGAGGTATATTCAGAAGAACTTAGAGACATTGCTTGCAAGGAAGATTCTTGCAGGAGAGGTAAGCGAGGATTCAACTATTGAAGTGAAGGTAAGCGGAGATAGGCTTGTTGTGTGAGGTAAAAGCATAGGGATGGCGGGAAAGAGGGGTGTTCCTATGCTTTTGGGATGGCATGAGTGAAACTTTTTGGGTGGATTTAGCGAAAAAAGCATAGGGATGGCGAGAAAGAAGGGTGGTCCTATGCTTTTTTTGTTTAAATCGAGTCTTTGGAGAAGCAGGTTAGGCGAAAAAAGCATAGGGATGCCTGGAAATGAGGGTGGTCCTATGCTTTTAGGATGGAGTGAGTGAAGCTTTTTGGGTAGATTTAGCGAGAAAAGCATAGGGATGGCTGGAAATGAGGGTGGTCCTATGCTTTCAGGATGGCATGAGTGAAATTTTAGATGTGGATTTAGCGAGAAAAGCATAGGGATGGCGAGAAATAAGGGCATTCCTATGCTTTTAGGATGACATGAGTGAAATTTTTGATGTGGATTTAGAGAAAAAAGCATAGGGATGGCTGGAAAATGGCATGTTCCTATGCTTTTTTTGTTTAAATCGAGTCTTTGGAGAAGCAGGTTAGGCGAAAAAAGCATAGGGAAGGCTGGAAATAAGGGTGGTCCTATGCTTTTTTGACAAAATACAATCTGAGGAAAGCAAGATATGGCGAGTGAAAGCATAGGGATGGTTGGAAATGAGGGTGGTCCTATGCTTTTAGGATGACATGAGTGAAATTTTAGATGTGGATTTAGCGAAAAAAGCATAGGGAAGGCTGGAAATTGAGGTGGTCCTATGCTTTTTTGACAAAATACAATCTGAGGAAAGCAAGATATGGCGAGTGAAAGCATAGGGATGGCGAGAAATAAGGGTGTTCCTATGCTTTTAGGATGGCATGAGTGAAATTTTAGATGTGGATTTAGAGAAAAAAGCATAGGGATGGCGGGAAAATGGCATGTTCCTATACTTTTTTGTTGAGTATACTAAATAAGCTAGGGTTTACAAATTGGCAAAAATTTGGTACCTTTTTACTAGGCGATTTTTGAAGAGAATATAAGGATTAAGAGTTTGGAAAAGACTTTTTAAGAGACTTTTTAAGAGTGGTTTTAAGAGACTTTTTAAGGAAGTTTTTTGGGGAGTTTTGAAGAGATATTTTAGGAGAGTTTGTAGGAGATTTTATGAGAAGGATTTTGCTTAGAGTTTCATATGATGGGACGAATTATCATGGCTTTCAGGAGCAGCCTAATGCTGTTACGATTGAAGGTGAGTTAAATAAGGCGCTTAGCGATTTGAATCAAACGGAGATTCATGTTATTGGGGCTTCTAGGACTGATGCAGGTGTGCATGCTTACGATAATGTGGCTGTGTTTGATACAGAGTTGAGGATGAGTGCTGAGAAGTTTGTTCCGGCGCTTAATACGAGACTTCCGGATGATATTGTTATTCAGTCTTCTGAGGAGTGTGAGTCAGATTTTCATCCTAGAAAATGTGATTGTAAGAAGACTTATGAATATAGGATTTTGGCGAGGAAGGTTCCTCTTCCTGAGTACCGAAATAATGCATATTTCTTTTATAGACCTTTGGATATTAAGGCTATGGAGAGAGCGGCTATTTTCTTTAAGGGAAGGCATGATTTTAATGCATTTTGTTCGGCAAAGACGGTGACTAAAACCACGATTAGGACTATTTATAATGTTGCTATTAGGGAAGAGAAGATTAAAGAAGGCGGCAGGTTGATTACAATTTCAATTACGGGTAATGGATTCTTGTATAACATGGTTAGAATTATTGCTGGTACGCTTTTGCAGGTAGGAATTGGAGCAATTAAACCAACGGATATTCCGAAGATTATTATGTCGAAGGAAAGAGAGAATGCAGGACCAACAGCACCACCACAGGGGCTTAAGCTTAAGAAGATTGAGTTCAAGGGTGGAAAGAGTAAGAAGAGTGCAGAGTGAAAACATTGATCTAGATGGCTAGTTGTGATAGTTAGGTTTATACTTGATAAGAAATAGGAAAAGGTTGAAAATAAAAGAATTGTAAGTTAGAAATATAAAGAAAGGTGGTATTTAAAATGGAGTTTAGTAAGTTAGTTAAGGAGAGATTTTCTTGTAAGAAGTATTCTGACCGCAAGGTTGAGAGGGAAGTTTTGAATGAAATTTTGGAGGCTGGTAGGGTTGCGCCTACTGCGAAAAATTTGCAGGAGCAGAAGATTTTTGTTATTGAGTCTGAGGAAAAACTTAAGGCGTTTGACACTGTTTGCCCCTGTAGATATGGTGCGCCTACAGTTTTAGTTGTAGGATTTGAGAAGGATAATGTTTTTGTTTATCCTGGAGAGCGAAAGAATAGTGGTGATGAGGATGCGACAATTGTTGCGACACATATGATGCTTGCTGCTACAAATGCAGGAGTTGATAATTGTTGGCTTAATAAGCTCGATCCTGATGAGATGGTTAAGGCACTTGGATTACCTGAGAATGTTGATGTTGTTATGGCTCTCGATTTGGGATATGCAGCTGAGGGAGGCGTTCCATTGCCTAATCATAGTAGTCGTAAGGCATTGGAGGAGACGGTCGTATTTATGTAGTTAATTGTAAAAAAAACATTTACTTTTGTATGATTTACAATTATTATAGTAGTGGTAATTTATATAATGACAGCTAGATGATGGCTGAAAAAATAGTTATTTACTAAATGAAAATATGGAGGAAGAATCATGAAATATTGTACAAACTGCGGAAATGCTATGGAAGATGATGCTATGGCATGTTCTGTTTGTGGTCATGTTGAATTTAAAGTAGATAGTGAACCAGCGGTTAGTGATTTTAATCAGCAGAATGAAGCAACAATGGGCCAAGATAGTGGATTTAATCAGCAGAATGAAGCAACAATGGGTCAGGCGGCAGGATTTAATCAACAGAATGAAGCTACAATGGGCCAAGATAGTGGATTCAATCAACAGAATGAAGCAACAATGGGTCAGGCGGCAGGATTCAATCAGCAGAATGAAGCTACAATGGGTCAGGCGGCAAGCTTTGATCAGCAGAACGCTGGAATGAATCAGGCAGGAAGTTTTGTCCAGCAGAGTGCGGCTATGGGTGCAGCAGTTGCTTTTGGTCAGCAGAATGACGGAATGAACCAGCAGGGCTATGGCCAGCAAGGCTATGGACAAACTGATATGAACCAGCAAGGTTATGGTCAGCAGGGTTATGGACAAGCTGATATGAACCAGCAGGGTTATGGTCAGCAGGGCTATGGACAAGCTGATATGAACCAGCAGGGTTATGGTCAGCAAGGCTATGGACAAGCTGATATGAACCAGCAAGGTTATGGTCAGCAGGGCTATGGTCAAGCTGATATGAACCAGCAGGGCTATGGTCAGCAAGGCTATGGACAGCAGAATTATAATCAGGGCTATAATCAAGGTTATAACCAGACAGGATATCAGCAGAGCACAACTCCTGTTAGTACTGATAATTCGTTAGATACAGTTATTAAGGTGTTTATGGTAATTGGTACAGTTGTTAATGGTCTTTGTGGATTTTTCATTCCTTTAGCTTGGTGTATTCCAATGACTGTTAGTGTTTTCAGATCTATTGATAATAAGAGACCTATAGGAATGGGAATGAAGATTTGTAGTCTTTTGTTTGTTAATCTTATTGCAGGTATCTGCATGTTGATTAAGGAAGATGTGGAGTAGCCTGGTATATCGACTTAATGAAGATGTTGAGTACCTTAGGATATCGACTTAATGAAGATGTGGAGTAGCATAACATATCGACCTAGCTTAATAATTAGAAGATAATTAGCATAAATAGCATAAGCATAAAGAATTTTAGAGTGTAATTTTTAATATGTAGTAATTGTAGGGGATTTTATAATAAAATTCTTGATTTACTTAGAGAAAAGCCCAGATCACTTGGGGGAGTGATTTGGACTTTTTTTTGTTTTTTATCGACTTATATTTGCTTATTTGCTGGTTATATTTGTAAATTTCGCGAAAATGTTTAAGGGAAGGACCAAAACGTCGAAAAAATATACTAAAATTTTTCGCGATAAATCGCGAAAAGCGCTGATATACTACGTCTATCAGAACAGAATATATCTTGACAGATATATTCTGTTAAAAAAGTAATTATGAAGAGAAAGAATTTTTATTACGCGCGGATCCTTTTTGCAATTGTAGACGTACACAATAAAAGATATTTGCGCAACGGAGTGCGTCACGGCATATAGCCGGACGCTTTTTTTATTTTATAAATGAATATTAGGGGGGAGAATAAAATGAAACTTAGAATCGTCGTGGTAGACAAAGATGAAGGATATTTAAAAAGAATTACAGACGTTTTTCAGCTAAAGTATTTCAATGAGATTGAGATATCTACGTTTACGCAGCAAGAAAAAGTGGATTCATTTTTAGAGAATAATGATATAGATGCTGTGTTATTTTCAGAAGAATATTCCCTTAAGAATTATAAAGGTATTAAATTTAAACTTATTACAGAGGGTGAACAAAAGGACGAAGGTGGTATTAAAACTCTTAAAAAGTTTCAGAAAGTTGAAAATATTTATCGTCATATTCTTAACGCCTATGCCGAGACAAAGGATAACTATAAGTTTCAGTCAGTAAGTGCAAAGTCTGGGACTAAAGTTGTTACGTTTTGTTCGTCAAACGGTGGAGTAGGAAAGACTACTTGTGCGCTTGTTTACGCTCGCATGATGGGTATGATTGGTAAGAATGTATTATATTTAAACACCGAGAAGTTACCTTCGACGCCGGAGTACTTTACTATTCCGTCGTATGATAAGGTTTTAAACACAATGTCTCAGGTGTTTTTTTCAGTTAAAGCGGGAAAAGGTAACATCCCAATGAAAATTGAGAGTTCACTTAATATTGATGAAAACGGTGTATATTATTTTGTTCCAAGTGAGAATCCATTAGAAATAATGGAAATGAAGGCTGATGATTGGAAACAACTAATGATTCAGCTTGTTTCTATGAAAAAATTTGATTTGATTGTTGTTGATAGTGATACGGATGTTAATGAAACATTTTTCGAAATTGCGGATCTTTCCGATGTTTTGGTTGAAGTTAATGATGTTGAAAATTTGAATGCTTCTAAATTTGCTTCAATGGTAAAAGGTCTTAAATTAGTTGAGAGACGTAGAAAGTCTGATTGGCTTAATAGGATGGTTATTGTTTTAAATAAGGTTGATGGACATGAAATTCCTGAAAAGATACATGGTATTACAGTATTGGGAACAGTTCTAAAAATCAATGGTACGTATATAGCAGAGGAAACGGTGCGTGCAATTATTGAAAATAATTGTGCTGATGCATTACAAAGATTGGTTTCATTAATATCGGAGGGTAAAAAGGGATGATAGCTAACGTTGCGTTTGAATATGAAAATATGGGTAAAAAAAGCTTTATAACACATAAGGTTGAATCAAGAGATAGTATAGAGAATCTCGAGTTGGAGATGATGAATCAGAATGAGATTAAAGGTCTTATTCCAGTTAGTATTACTCAAAAAGATGAAAATGCAGTTTTGAGTTATGACATTTCATCTAAGATTGGAATTAAGTATTCTCTTACTAACAGAATGAATCATAGAGATTTATATAGACTTCTTGAGAGAATCCTTTTAGTTATTGAGAGAGCTGAGGATTATATGATTAATCCAGATCATATCGTTTTGAATAATAATTATATTTTTACAGGTTCAGGAAATACTGATGTAAATCTAATTGTAGTACCTGTAAAAGATTTATCTCAATATAAGCAGATTTCTTTACAGGAATTTGTTAGAGGATTGCTTACTCAGGTTAATTATGATACGGCGGGTGATTTGGATAATTTTTATGGAAAATTGTTTACTTTTATAACCTCTGTAAGAGAAGTTAATGCCACAGAATTAAAGGAAAAGTTATATGAGTATATAGGAATTGTTAAGCCTAGGTTAGACGCAAATACATCTGATGGTGAGGATGATTTGAAGTATGAGAAGCCAAGTTTGGGAATTCAGAATAATCCTCATGTTACTGAAAGAAGAGAAGCGGTTAATGTTAATAGTGCGTTTGGGGATAGAAAAGGGAGTGTACCTGTTGCGGCAGCACCTGCGATTAATGATGTACCTAATGTTTTTGAAAGTGGAAGATCATTTAATAGTAGAGAGGTTAAAAAAGAAGCTTCAAATACATCTGAAAGGCAACAACCTCAGATGAGTGCTCCGATTATTCCTAATGTTCAGAAATCAGCGAATGATAATCAGAAATCAGAATCAAAGCATTCAGTTATAGGGAGATTTACAAAGAAAAATGAAGAGAAGAATTCGCAAGATAGCCAAATACAGAATGCTATGGGGATTCCTGGACTTAATAATAATGCGATGAATATACCTGGAGTAAATGATAATAAAGGTATGAGTATTCCTGGAATGAGTAATAACCAAGGTATGAGTATTCCAGGAATGAGTAGTAATCAAGGCATGAATATTCCAGGAATGAGCAGTAATCAGAGTATGAGTATTCCTGGGGTAGGTGATGTTCCTATTGAAAATGAGAAACATAAAAAAGATAAGAAGTTTGGTTCGATATTTAAGAAAAAAGAAAAGAATAAATCAAAGGAAAGTGTGGTTGTTCCTGAGAAAAAGTCTAAGAAATCTTCCTTTAATTCAGGTTTTTCAGGAAGTTTGTCTGACATAAATCGAACTAAACCTACTTCTGAACCTATGTTTAATGATGGTGGTATGCAAGGAAATATTCCTCAAAATATGCAACCAAATATGCAACCCAATATGCAACCAAGTATGCAGCAGAATGTGCAATTAAGTGGTATGCAAGGTATGCAGCAAAATAGTGGAATGAATATGCAGGATGTTCAAAATAATGTTCCTCCAGTGAATTCTAATCCATCAAATAATAATGCTACTCACAAATTTAATACTAATAGATATAACAAGGATACGGATAATATTAATAAGACTATGCATATTGAGCATATGCATATGCTTAGACCAGGGGTTATGAATAATAATCATAGTAATTCTGATATGTTTAATAACATGCCAATTCCTGGTCAGAATCCTATTCCGGAAAGAGTTCCAGCATATGGTGAGAATCCTATTCCAGGCGCTAATCTCGATACTAAGTCAGAGTCTGTTGCGGATGTATTTCCTGCACCATTAGAAGAAGTGGTTCCAACACCTGCGCCAGTGCCGGAAATGATTCCAGAGCCAGTACCGCCGGTGGAGGTGGCATCAGCGTCTGTTGCAGAAGTAGCTCCAGAGGTAGCATCAGCGTCTGTTGCAGAAGTAGCTCCAGAGGTGGCATCAGCGTCTGTTGCAGAAGTAGCTCCAGAGGTAGCACCAGCGTCTGTTGCAGAAGTAGCTCCAGAGGTAGCACCTGTACCAGAAGTTGCACCAGTACCTTTAGTAGAAGACGTTCCAAAAGCAATGCCTGCGCCTGCAGCAGAAGCAGTTCCTGCGCCTGCAGCAGAAGCAGTTCCAACACCTGTACCTGCGGTAGAAGCAGTTCCAACACCTGTACCTGCACCTGTTTCAGAACAGGGAAGCAAGCCTATTGAACATAATGGAAATCAGGCATATTCATATAACGATATGCTTTCACCTAACATGGTTTCTGGAACTATTTATATTGAAGAAATGGATGGAAAGAATCCTTCTATTGAGTATGTTAAAACAGGTGAAAAGTTCTTCATTACAAAGGATGAATTTAAGATTGGTAGAAATCCTGACTTTGCCGATTATGTTGTAAACAATCCTACAGTTGGTAGATTCCACCTAGTAATTATTAAGAAGGGTGTTAATTGCTTTGCTGTTGATATGAACTCAAAAAAT
>JAILNN010000104.1 GCA_024691565.1 Lachnospiraceae bacterium
ATAAATACATTAATGTCGGACTTACTCAAGGTAAATACTTTGACCATAAGAACTCAACCTTTGTAAGCACTTCAGATGATAACTGGTATGCTTCTCCAAACATTACCGGCGATTATGCAGAAGGCGACTACAATCTTCGATCTATTTATATAAGAAGTACTACAGGAGAATCGGTTCACTATTCTCTTGAAAATGCAAACCTAGATGATTCTTATAAGGGTAACTCAATAAAGCTTTCAAGCATTCCAGTAAGTGCCTTCGATCAACTTATAGAAGCCCTTCCTGAAAAGCCTTGGCTAGAGGACTCAACTGAAGAGACCATTGAGGAAGAACCCGTTCCAGAAGCCCCTGTTGACGAAGAACTCGAAGAAGAGCCTGAAGAGGAACACGAGCATGAGCTTGAGTACATTAGCAACGGCGACGGCACTCACACAGTTCATTGTATCGGTCACATTCACACCACTAATGAAGATGGCGAAGAAGTTGAAACCGAATGTGATTATGAAGAAATAGAAGCCTGCACCTTTGATGAGGAAGGCAAATGTATCTACTGTGGTTACACCAAGGAGGAAGAAGAAAAAGAATTCAATCCATCTATTTCTTTTTCAATTACTAACCAAACTTGCACTATTGGAGTTGACAATCCTGTAATTTCACTTAATATCTCACAGGAGGATTATAGCATTGCATATGCTCAGGTATGCTTTGCTAATTATGACAACGATAAATACATTAATGTAGGACTTACTCAAGGTAAATACTTCGACCATAAGAACTCGACCTTTGTAAGCACTTCAGATAGTAACTGGTATGCTTCTCCAAACATAACTAGCAATTATGCAGAAGGTGACTACAATCTCCGCTCAATTTATATAAGAAGTACTACCGGAGAATCGATTCATTATTCATTAGAAGCAGATACATTAAATGACACCTATAAAAATGCTTCAATTAAACTTATTGGTTCTACAACTAACATGAACAATGAATCAGAAGAAGTTTCACAAGATGAGTCCAATAATCCTGATACATCCACCGAAACTCAGAATACCGAGGAACAAACGGAATCAACTCAAACACAAGAAGATTCCTATAATCAGTGGATTGATTATTTCAGAAAACTATTTGGATTCGGATAAATGAAGGGAAACATTTTTCTATTAACTTTAGCACTAAGAAAAGATAGTGAGGTATTGGCATGAAACTAAGAATAGAATTAAACAAAAGAAATCTTATTTCTACCTTCATCATTTTTTGTTTTATTAGTTTTACTTGCATGGTAGCGACGCGGGATACTAAAACAATTATTGATGACATCATTCCTCTCGCTGGTGGTAACGTAGAAGCAATGTTCTATGTTGAAAGTTCAGACGGAGGAAGCACAACCTGCATCGGAGATGGTTTAATTAATTCAACTCAAGACATTTCAAATAACGAATCTGAAGTTGAACATTCCATTGTCTCTTCTCCTGATTATAGTGCAGTTGTTGGAAACGAATTGAGAATCGCTTGGCATACAATTAAACATGAAGATGGTGAATATCGTGTGATTGGTAAACTTACATCTGCAGATAAATCAACTGATTCCGATACTGCTATTTCGGTTTCTACTTTTGCAGATTTACAATCAATCACCGCAGCAGAAGGAACCACTGTTTCTACAAAAGGCTTTTATGCTGAAAATGATGGCGGTGGCGCTGAATATATAATTTCATCATCTGCAGATACTTTAAATATTCCTAATGTATCTGCACAAATATCAAATGGATTATACGCTAACCTTGTTTACTCTTCTTCCATTAATGTTAGACAAGTTGGGGCTCATGGTGATGGTGTTACTGATGATACCTCTCTTTTCGCAAGTGTTATGAGTAAGGCGCCTAATAACAATGTATATATCCCTGCCGGTTCTTATAGTTTATCCGAAACCGTTTTTATCCCATCTGGTACGATAATTACTGGAGATGGAAAATCTTCAATTATTATAGCTTGTACTGGCTTCGCACGGGGTGATGATCTTCTTAAAATAAACAATGCTACTGACATTACTTTATCTGGAATAAGCATTAGTGGGGATATAGCATCGAATTCAAAATTACTCGGTCATAATGATATTGATGGCATCCATCTCCTAGATATATGGAATTCAAATAAGATTAACATTAAAAATTGTAGTTTTATTGATAATGTATATGCCGGTGTAAGATTTATAGGTGATTGTAGTGACATCTCTGTTAATTCTACAGAATTTAATAATATTGACTGCGGTTTAGTACATCTTGGTAGCGGAGCTTTAACAAACTTTGTTGTTGAAAACTGTGTTTTCGACGGACATAAAAATTCTGAATCGATTAGTCTATTTGGTACTGGAACCTACACCAATATTATTATTGATAACAACATTATTAAAAATAAAACAAAAGGACATGCAATTTATTCAGCCCACGGAACTACTAATGGAATATATATAACAAATAATACTCTGTTAGATGATTGTGTAGGTATATATTTAAAGAATGCGAATGATGTTTTAATTGATAATAATGTTATTGATTTTTCTAACTGCATTACAATGAATAATGGAAAGGGAATAAACATAACAAGTTGTGCAAATGTTACACTTTCAAATAATTCAATATGCAAAACATCTCAACAAGGACTATATATAAACGGATGCACAAATGTATCCGCCACTAACAATATTGTAGCTGATTGCGGATATGTAAATAATGATTTTCATGCTGTTGATTTAAGAGAAAGCTGTTCTAATGTTATTCTTGAATCTAATCAAATCATTAGAAATGACGATACTCTTTCACCTTATTCTTTTGTTGCTCATTGTAGTGGTTCAGTTACCATTAAAAATAATGTTTTTGAAAACACTAAGGCACTCTTAGCTAAAGATAGTTCAAACTTAATTATGTCTGGCAATGGTGTTGTTGTAAACAACCAAGGATCAAACAATTCAATAACAGATTAATTAAATCCTTATTAATGGGCAGGACATCTTTATAGGATGCCCTGCCCATTTTGACTCTAATTTTATATTTTGTGTAATATGCTTTATTTGCGTAATATTTACGTAATATATTTATAATAATTATCACATATTTA